>CAZOSQ010000315.1:0-4624 GCA_964582245.1 uncultured Bacteroidales bacterium
TCTTTGTTGTGATGTTTATTATTTTATTGGGATACCTTTTTAACCTGGTTATATGATACTTACAATAGAATTAGCTGGTTGCTGACTAATTCTTTTTTAACCTATTATTTAAAAATTAAGAATAAGCGATGAATTTGATGAACCGCCGTTGTATCTATGCTGAAACTTCAGCGTAAGCTTACTCGATATGGTTTCTTATTTTATTTCATACAATACGGTAACATATCCAAAATCGAATGCATCTTTACGGTTGGTATATAAACAGAACCCGGTATTTTATACTCGCACCTCCCTAATAAGGCCTAGAAAAATATCAACCATCAATTTACCTGGAATAAAGCAGGATACTTGGTTGGATCATGATCATTCATCATATTGTATATCGTTTCTATAACATCCTCGGCATTTGGTTTTGACACGTAATCCCCATCCATTCCATAGGCTGGACGATGCGCCTGGGCGGTAATGGTTATCGGGGGGGCATCCAGGTAATAAAAAGATTTTTGTTCTTCCATGATTTGCTGAAGCATGAAAGCGGTAGCACCCCCGGGAACATCCTCGTCGAGCAATACCAAGTGGTTTGTTTTTTTAATAGATTCTTTGATTATACCGTGTATATCAAAAGGTAATAGAGTCTGAACATCAATAAGTTCTACGGAAATATTTAATTTATGTAATTGATTAACAGCTTCTTTGGCTATTTCCACGCACCACCCATAAGTCACTAAGGTCACTTGGTGACCAGGTTCTATAATTTCAGGAATGCCAAGGGGAACTTTAAATTTTCCGATATTTTCGGGCATGAATTCCTTCGTATGATAAGCTTTAAGTGGTTCAATAACAATGGCTGGATCATGTGATTCGAGTAAAGTGTTATAAAAACCGGCTGCTTGGGTCATGTTCCTGGGTACGCATACATGCATCCCGCGAACAGAATTAATGATCATTCCCAGTGGAGAGCCCGAGTGCCAAATGCCAATGAGCCTGTGCCCGCGTGTTCTGACGATAAGAGGAGCCACTTGCCTGCCACCGGTTCTATAAGTTAACGTGGCTACATCATCGCTAAGTGTTTGTATTCCATATAAAAGATAATCAAGGTACTGGATTTCGGCAATGGGGCGTAATCCCCTTATTGCCAAGCCAACTCCTTGCCCTATGATGGTTTGTTCACGAATTCCCGTATCTGTTACCCTCAGATCTCCATGTTTTTCTTGCAACCCATCCAGCGACCTGTTAACATCTCCTAGTTTACCGGTGTCTTCTCCAAAAGTAACCACGAGTGGATTGTGATCAAAAATATAATGGAAATTTTCCCGCAATATATCATTTCCTTTTACTTTCACGGGGTTTGAACCAAATTCGGGTTTTACCTCTTTAACAGCCAATGCAGAATGATGATTTTCTACTTGGAGGTGGTTGTTGTAAAGGCTTTTTGTTTGCTGGAGCAAGGTGCTTGCCCATTTGGATAAATCTTTTCTCAAGTTGTTTCCCGGTTCACTTGATAAATCATAGATCATCTTTTTTGTTAAAGTGATTAAATCTTTCCTACAGCAATTACTGTCATTTTTCAAGTAATTGATTTCATTTTTTCTCTTGGCAACAACAGGATTTTCCAGGTGATTTCGGAGAAGGTTTAAAAGATCGTTTTTTTCTTTTTGAATAGGGTTTATGTATTCTTGCCATGCTTTTTCCTTGGCAGCATGAACCAATTTCTTAACATTTTCTTCAATTTTTAAAAGTTCATCTTCCCTGGCTATATGGTTGTCTAAAATCCAGTTTCTTAGCATTTTGACCGGGTCGTGTTCTTTTTCCCATGCCAACCGTTCAGCAGGTTTATATCTTTCATGTGAGCCGGAAGAAGAATGTCCAAGGGGTTGTGTCATCTCCGTGATATGAAAAATCACGGGGATATGTTTTTCCCTGCAAATGGAAATACCTTCTTTAAATATCCTGTTCAAGGTTGGGTAATCCCAACCTCGAGCTTTAAATATTAAGCATCCATTTTCCTTTGCATCTTTTTTTCTAAAACCTTCCAATACTTCAGAAATACTGGATTTGGCAGTTTGTAATTCTACCGGAACGGAAATTCCGTAACCATCATCCCAAACAGCAACAGCAAGTGGGACTTGTAAAACACAGGCGGCATTAATGGTTTCAAAGAAAACTCCTTCAGAGGTTCCGGATTCCCCGATGGTTCCAAAAGCTACCTCGTTTCCATCCAACGAAAGATGTTTATAGGGGCCTAATGATTTGTTGTTCCTGAATAACTTTGAGGCATAGGCAAGTCCTAGTAGCCGGGGCATTTGTCCCCCCGTGGGAGAAATATCAGAAGAGGAATTGGCCAACTGGGAAAGAGATTGCCAGTTTCCTTCCTTGTCTACCGTGCTGGTGGCAAAATGGTTATTAAAAGAGCGACCGGTGAAAACCGGGTATTTTTTTTCATCAACTGTCCCATACAGTTGGGCAAAATAATCTTCCGGTGAAATCATACCTGTTACCAGCATGAAAGTTTGATCACGGTAATATCCTGATCTCCAATCACCTTTTTTAAAGTTTCTTGCCATCGACAATTGAGCGATTTCTTTGCCATCACCAAAAACACCAAAATTTGATTTTCCCATGTTAACTTCCTTCTTGCCAGTCAAACTCATCTGCCGGCTAAGGTATGCAAAATGGTAATCTTGCTTTACAAGAATAGTATCATAAGTTTCCTTCTTGGGGATGTCGGAAATAAATTTCATCTGTAAAGTCCTGTTTTTTATTGTTCCGTTTTCAATCATAAGGCAAAGAAATTACTCGGCGAACAAAAATTAATAACCTTGGATCCGAGAGTTAATCTTATTACCGGCTTTTTTACAATATAATATTACACCGGTCAGGTAAATTAAACATTTTTATAAAAAAAATGTTTATCCACAATCATTGACCTCGTTTAAAATTTAAATTAAAATGAGTATAATTAAATCAAGAATCAATAAAGTTGACCCTGCATATAAATCTAATTTAAAACATAATGAGGAACTTTATAAGTCAATCGAGAAGATTAATATTCTTAACAGGAAAAAAATTGATGGTGGATTAAAAAAACATAGAGAACAAGGAAAATTTCATGCCCGTGAACGCATAAATATGTTAACGGATGAAGAGACTCCCTTTCTGGAACTTTCTCCCTTGGCAGCCAATGGTCAATATGATGACCAATTCCCCGCTGCCGGGATCATAACAGGGATTGGTGTTGTGCATGGACAGGATGTAATGGTAGTGGCCAATGATGCGACAGTTAAAGGGGGAACTTATATAAGGGAAACTATTAAAAAACATTTAAGAGCCCAGGAAATTGCATTGCAAAACAACCTTCCCATTATTTACCTGGTAGATTCTGGTGGTATATACTTGCCGGAGCAATCCCGGGTGTATCCTGATTATGACCATTTTGGAAGAATTTTTTATAACCAGGCCAAGCTCTCCGCGGAGGGAATCCCACAAATAGCCGTAGTATTGGGATATTGTACCGCGGGGGGAGCATATATACCCGCCATGAGTGATGAGAATATCATCGTGAAGGATACCGGGACAATTTTTCTAGCGGGTCCCTCATTGGTTAGGGAAGCTACCGGGGAAGTGGTGACAAACGAGGAATTGGGAGGGGCTTGGGTACATTCATCTATTTCAGGTGTTGCCGATCATTTAGCTCAAGATGAAAAAGAAGCAATTCAAAAATGCAGGGAAATAATCGGGTATCTTAACCCCCAAAAAAAGTATAGGTTGAACAAGGTGGAAATTGAACCTCCATTATACCCGCCAGGAGAATTACTGGGGCTTATTCCCAAAGATAATAAAAAGCATTATGATGCACGGGAAGTGATTGCCCGTATCGTGGATGGCAGTAAGTTACAGGAATTTAAAGCAAATTACGGTAAAACGATAATAACCGGGTTTGCAAGAATTTATGGATTTACTGTTGGTGTGATTGCTAACAACGGGATTCTTTTTTCCGAATCAGCTTTAAAAGCCACCCATTTTATTGAATTATGTTGTCATAGGAAAATACCATTGGTTTTTTTACACGATATTAAAGGTTTTATGGTGGGCAAAGAATACGAACATAAAGGAATAGCCAAGGATGGAGCTAAAATGATACATGCCGTGGCCAATGCAAATGTTCCTAAATTTACTGTCATCACGGGAGGATCTTATGGGGCAGGTAACTATGCCATGGCCGGAAGAGCTTATAACCCAAATTTCCTTTTTCTTTGGCCCAATGCCCGCACAGCGGTAATGGGAAGCGATCAAGCGTCAGGTGTATTAGCCCGATTGAAAATGAAAGCAGGGGGGAAATCATTTACTCAACAGGATCAAGAAAAATTAAGAAGTGAAATCCTGGAACAATTTGAAAAAGAGAGTTCTGCCTTATACAGTACCTCTCGATTGTGGGATGATGGGATTATTAACCCGGCATCCACCAGGGAATATTTAGGTATTGGGTTATCAATATCTTTGAATAAAGATTATCCCGTGCCTAAAACAGGAGTGTACCGAATGTAATGATTCAAAATTTTATACACGATGCAAAAATTTGAAACGATAAAAGTTGGATTTGAAGGAGGGGTTGCCTCTATTGAGT
>CAZOSQ010000316.1:0-4598 GCA_964582245.1 uncultured Bacteroidales bacterium
TGCCTGGATAAAAAATGAGGCTGTTTCTGAGGAAAAGGAAGATGTGGTAGTAGCTGTTTTATATACTAAAATGCAAGAATCTAAAAAAGAAATACCCATGAGTGAAAAGTTAGCAAACTTAATGGAAAATATTGAAGCGTATAAAAATTCAGTATTTTACGAAAGGATTGAAGCTAAATATAATAAGACTCTTGAAGAACAACCAGGGGATAGCATGTTGCCAGCGGATGATGAGGGGAATGTTGTGGATACTGAACTGGAAGATGGTTTGTTAAATGAATAATCTAAAACCTGCAGGATACTGGATCGAAAATCTTGGCTTGTCCCCGCACCCCGAAGGTGGTTTTTACAAGGAATTAATTTTTTCCAAGGAACAAGTTACTTCAAATGCAATGAGTTATAATTACCCAGGTTCCCGTAAACTATACACGGTCATTTATTATTTATTGCAGGATGGTGAAGTATCCCGTTTTCACCAAATCATGTCTGATGAAATATGGTTTTTTCATTATGGAACAAGCTTGATTATCTATTGCATCAATGAACAAGGGGAAATGCATGAAAAAAATTAGGTCTCCGGCTGGAGAATGGTGAAATGCCACAGGTTCTAGTTAAGGGAGGGACAATTTTCGGTGCCGATTTGGCCGAAAAAGGTAAAAACCATTATGTTCTTGCCGGTTGTATGGTGTCAACAGGGTTTGATTTTCAGGATTTTAAACTTCATAATGAGAAAAATTTATTGAAAAGGTTTCCCTTGCATGCTGAAGTTATTAAGAAATTAACTTGAAATAGGACTAGTGTCTGTTTCTTTTCACTGCCTGGCTTCATTGGGATTGGTAGCCTTGTCTCTTTGATTAACTGCTTAGGCGATTCATCCATACACACAATTGGAAAATCAGGGCTGTATGGGGTTTATATACATCCAATACTTTTTCCATATCAGCCACAAACTGTCCACATCTTGCTCTGCCGATTATCCAGCCTGTTACTTTCCAAGGTTTAAGCTCGTTTTTTTTAAAGTCTTCCTTATGGTTTCGTGAGATACATCTGTCACATATTCTAATTGCACCATTTGATCTGCCAGTAATCGAAGAGACCATTTGGCAAAGCCTTCTGGTGGGTCACTGTAGCACAATGAAACCAAATGAGCCTCAGCATCACCATCTAATGCACGCTGCTGGGGACGAGCCATGACCCTGCCCAGACCATAAATTGCAACCTCAAAACCTTCTTCAACAAATAACTTTTTTACACGATCTATGGTTCTTTCGCCTATTTGTAATATGGATGCAATTTCGGAACTGGTCTTTTTATCCCCAAATTCACCACAGTCACAGTTTAACAAGATTAAAGCATTCCTAATTATCTGAGCACTACGTTTACCTTTTTTTATTAGTTCTAGTAGCTCTTTGCGCTCGTTTTGAGTCAATGTTACCTTGTATCTCATGTTTTTTTTCAAAGATACGAATTATTTCCGTCATTTGTGCATTGACTTGACACTAGTCAAAACCAAAGCAAAAAAAACAGGCTTAAAAGCCTGTTTTCATATATCTCGCTAAATTTTATTGCAACACAAACCTGATGGGGAAAACAAATTTTACTTTAACAGGTTTACCCCTTTGTTTACCCGGGTTCCATTTAGGTGAATTAGTAACAACTCTTAATGCTTCCCTGTCGAGGGATTTGTCAACACCCCTTACAACTTGCACATCAGAAACCCCACCATTTTGGTCTACCACGAACTGCACGTAAACAGTTCCACTAATTCCCATTTCCCTGGCCAATTCAGGATATTCCATGTTCCTGGCTATCCATTTCCGGAAACCTTCTTTCCCTTTTCCCTGGAAACTAGGCATATCTTCAACTATTACAAAGACCTGATCTTCATCAATAGTTTCTTCTTCTTCGATAATAAGTTCTACCTCGTCCTTTTCTTCAATCAAACTGTTGTCGATTACTTCAAATTCTTCGACTTCTTTATCATCTTCCACGATTTCAAGTTCTTCGGTAACCTGGGGAGGTTCTGGTGGAGGAGGTGGGGGAGGCGGTTCATTTTGCCGGGTAATTGGTATAACATCTTCTTCAATTACTACTTCATTTTTCTTGGAAAGATCCTCATCATCTTTTTCACTGCTTGTCCATCCGAACATGACAAAAACAATCCCTACTGCAGCAAGAAGCCCAATTTGGAAAAACACACCCCGCTGCTTTTCAAGATCTGCTTTTTTAGTTTTTTTAACTTCCATGGTAAATATTTTTAATAGACGATAAAAATAATTATTTCATTCTGTATTGTCAACTAAAATACAAAATTTTTATTTCCTTAATCGAACTTTATAACGATTATTCCTAATAAAAAATTTGCCGGTAAAGATAAAATAATTAATTTTGAATCCTGTTTATTATTCAAATATCAATTTTGGGGGATTAGCTCAGTTGGCTAGAGCGCTTGCATGGCATGCAAGAGGTCATCGGTTCGACTCCGATATTCTCCACTTCAAACACCACCTGAAAGATGGTGTTTTTTAATATTAGGGTATTATGTTTAACATAGTACTATAAAAAAATTATCTTTGCATAAACGTTTAAAATTACATAAACTGGACACAAATGAAAAGGATCGAGCATGTAAATATAGGAGGGTGTGCATTTCAGGTGGACGAAGATGCGTATGAGAAACTCAAGGTTTACCTGGAAAACATGGAAAAATACTTTTCCTCCCAGGAAGGTGGAAAAGAAATTCTTTTTGACATTGAAACCCGGGTAGCAGAAATATTCAGGGAAAAGCTGAAAGGGTTGCGTGAAGTGATTTCCCTTGAAGATGTTGAATACATGATTAACCAGGTTGGGAATCCCGTGGATTTTGAGATGGGAGACCGGCATGATAATTTTAATAAGGGGAATGCTTTTCACTATAAACGAATGTATCGAGACCCTGATAACCGCGTTTTAGGTGGAGTATGCTCTGGTATTGGAGCCTATTTCCAAGTTGATCCCAACCTTGTGAGGGCTTTATTTTTAATAGCTTTCTTGGGATTTGGGATAGGATTAATAATATACCTGGTGCTATGGATAATTATTCCGGAAGCAACAACTGTCGGGCAAAAATTAGAGATGAAAGGTGAACCGGTTAATTTTTCCAACATTGGAAATTTCATGCGGGATGAATTTAGGAGAATGAAGAATAATAAAAGGTTCAAGTAAAACATGTCAAGCTTAACCTATCGAGCCAAGCCCCGTTCTTTTTAGTTTTTGCTTCATGAAAAAAGACTCACAAAGCTTCTCCTTCATAATGCTGTGGAAAAGAAACTACGGCTATGCTTACTTTTTCTTTATTTTGCAAAAAACTAAAAGTAATTTTCGTTTTACCCGACATCCTACACTTGGCATGACACCAGTGATGCTTCAAATGATATTTTCGACATGACATAAGTAACTCATTATGATATAAAGAATTTTAAACAATAGAATTAGGATAAACAATGAATTTGGAAAATGTAAAGGCTCAAATGCGCAAAGGAGTACTGGAATATTGTATTCTTTTGATATTAAGTAGGAAAGATTGCTATGTGCCAGATATCATAACCATATTGAAAAAATACGAAATGATCGTGGTAGAGGGAACATTATATCCCCTTCTTATGCGCCAAAAAAATGCAGGCTTATTGGAATATCGCTGGGAGGAATCGCAGCATGGCCCTCCAAGAAAATATTATTCATTAACAAAAAAAGGAAAGGATTTACTCCATGAACTCGATGATTCCTGGAATAATCTTGTTAATGCAGTATTATCTGTACAGAAGGATGGGAACAATTAATTATTAAGATACGGGGATTCAATAAAAAATATTTTCACTTGTTTTAAAAAATATTAGGAGCAATAATTGCATAAGGTAAAAATAATATTTAACTTTGCAGCCCAGAAATTGGATTGTCCCGTGGTGTAATGGTAGCACTGTAGATTTTGGTTCTGCCTGTCTAGGTTCGAATCCTGGCGGGACAGCAAATAGAGGCTTTTTTTAAGAGCCTCTATTTTATTTATACTCCCACTGTACTTATACCTAATTAGTTTTTTAATAACTAATATCCCTTGTTTTGCTTCAAATTACCTTGTGAATTCAGGTCTATTTCACTTTGAGGGATAGGCCAGTATTTATGGTGGTCTTGAATATAATCACCATCCTGGGGATTATATTTTCTAACACGTTCCACGAATTTGTTCATCCTAACCAATGTTTTTCTCCTGTTTTCTTCTATCGATAGTTCCCTGGCCCTTTCATCCAGGATGTAATCCAAGGTAATATCGTTAGCAGTAACAGGTGTTGCCTTGGCACGCTCACGAACCACGTTGATATCATCGGCCGCAAGTTGTTTTTGACCTTTTTCAAGGTAACCTTCCGCACGCAGGAGATAAGTTTCGGCCATCCTGATTTTATAAAGATCCAAGTTTAGAGATTCTTGTTCAGGATCCCCGTAATTAGAACAAATATTCATCCTCGTTGCAAGCAGCAATTGAAAAAAATACTGCCAAACCTTTTATATACTAGTGTCTTGTCAATGATAAAGCGTCCTGTCGTTTCAGCCACTACGCCGGGTTG
>CAZOSQ010000317.1:0-4598 GCA_964582245.1 uncultured Bacteroidales bacterium
GATTTAATACAATAAAGTTATGGCTAATTAAAGTTTAACAATAGTGTAAAAAAGTTTTTTTAACCGTCCTTGGTAAACCAATAAATATAAATATTTACAGCTTTTTTCTCGATGAAGTCATTTTACTTAATACTTATTATTTTATGTGTTTTTAAAAAAAAAACTTACCACAAACGCAACCATTTACATGGAGTATTCGTCTAACTTGAACAACCCTGAAGAATAACTAAAAATCAATAAAAATGAGTAAAAAACAACCTACATTTAAAGGGCAAAAAATCTTATTTCATTTTAGCTTCTCCCACTTCCCCGGTTCTTATCAAAATGAAGGGTGGTTTATTGACAGCGAGGGAAAAATAAAAACCTATTCAATCTCTGCAAACCATGATGATTGGAATTTTCCAGAAGACGAATCTTTTACTGAAGAACGTTTATTAGGTAATTATTTAAAAGCAAGAGATACCGATGAAGGATTAAATTTGAATGATTTAGAAGAAATGTATGATTTAATAGATCCTTCCAAGCAGGGGCCATACTCCGAACTTGAATTTCTTGATTCAGAAGAAGGGAGTGCTTCTTTTTATTGTTTTGATTTTGATCCTGAAAAGAAAGTTTACCAGCGGGTAGTTTTGAAAAAGTCTGGCGATTTTTCACAAGAAAACCTAAATGAAAAAGCTGCCCAATTATATTCAAGGCTTGTAGAAATCAATAAGAACATTGAAAAAAAATTAGGTTCATAAACTATTCCTTTGGCATGTGTTTTTCTTCCATTTTATTGAACACATCATGCAATAGATGAATATCATTATCAGTCAACAAGGACAGTCTTTCAAGGATTCTCTTGAACCGCAAAGTATCTTTTCCCAGGTTAATATTTTCTAGAAAGTTTGTTACTTTTAATTTCAATGATTGAAACTGGGAAATTTCTGTCATTGCTATCTCTTTATGACGAATTTTTACATTTAATGAAGATAATTCATAAGCATATATCATAACAGCTTGGGAAAGATTAAGAGAAGGATAATCAATAGCCATTGGAACAGTTGAAAAGATATCACAAAAAGAAGATTCTTGTTTTGTCAACCCACTTCTTTCCCGGCCAAAGACAATCGCAACATTGTTCAATGAAGTTTTTTTATTCTCTATAATGGGAATAAGATCCCTGCAATTATATTGATCATAGTTGGTTTTCCTGGTTTTTGCAGTCGTTCCAATGATTAAATCCATATTTTGAATGGATGATTGAAGGGAGTCGTGAACAATTGCTTTTTCAAGTATATCCGAGGAGGAATAAGCCAATGTTCGTGCTTCATCACAGAGGTGACAACAAGGATTTACCAGGTGAAGGTGATGAAATCCCATGGTTTTCATCGCCCTGGCAATTGAACCGACATTCCCGGGAACAGCGGGTTCTACAATGATAAAATGTATATTCATTTTTTTAAAATTTGTTTTCCCTGGAAGGCAAAATAAAAATTGATTTCTGATGGGTGTGACACGATTTTTTTTATTCGTCATTAAGCAAATCCGGTCTTAATTTTTTAGTTCTTTCATGGGCTTTTTCCATTCTCCATTTTTCTATTTCTTTAAAATTCCCTGACAATAAGACGCTGGGAACTTTCCATCCCTTGTAATCAGAAGGTCTTGTGTAAACAGGAGGAGCCAGCAGGTTATCTTGGAATGAATCTGTCAATGCTGAAGTTTCATCAGATATAGCCCCGGGTAAAAGCCTTATGATGGCATCAGAAATAACCAGGGCGGCGAGTTCACCTCCCGTTAGCACGTAATTTCCTATGGATATCTCCTTCGTAATTAGGTGATCTCTTACACGTTGATCGACTCCTTTATAGTGGCCGCACAATATAATAATGTTATTTTTCAACGAAATTTGATTGGCAAGTTTTTGGTCGAACAATTCACCATCAGGTGATGTGTAGATTATTTCATCATAATTTCTTTCTTTTTTCAAGGCAGAAATAATATTATCTATGGGTTCAATATTCATCACCATTCCTGCTCCCCCCCCAAAAGAATAATCATCTACTTTCCTATGCTTATCATTTGAGTAGTTTCTTAAATTATGTACTTCTAAATGTACGACTTCTTGGTTTCTAGCCCTTTTTATTATCGAGTTGTTGAGTGGGCTTTCGAGAAGTTCGGGAAGAGCAGTAATAATATCTATTCTCATTTTTTAAGTTAAAATATTTATAATTACTTTTTTATCCGCTATAAATTTTTTACTTTTCGCAATATTATATAATTTTTAACGTAAAGATTTGTGGGATCATTTCCACCCTTGCAATAATTAATCATCGGAAAAATTTGAGTAATAGCGAGTAATGTGTAATTTCGTGGTTGTAATATAAAATTTATTTATTGTGGACAAAGAGGCAAACAATTCTGTTCAGAATCAGGATCATAACAGTGAAAAAAAATCTGTTAAAAATACTAGCGCATCTTCTTTAAATAAGGAAAATGCAAATGATTTCAATTCTAACGCAGAAAATGACAAAGATAAACAAAAGGATAAATCATTACTAGTCGATAACCAGGAAACTTCTCAAGAAAAAAAAGAAATACCTGTTAACACGGAAGATGATATGGATAGGATACCCCAAAATCGTGAGGGTGAAAAAAATAATCCCGGGATGAATGAATCCCAAGTTGAGAAGGAACCTGAAAATGCTCGCGGAATGGTCAAAAATGGTAATGAAGAAGAGACTGGTTCCAAGGATGAGGATCAGTCTAATATAGTCGTTGAAAAGGGGAAAATAGAGAAAAAGGATGAAGAAGAAAATAAATTTGTTCCCGGGGAAGAAATATTGAAAGAACCTGCTAAAGATAAAATTGAATCAGGGGAAGAAAACTCCGGTGAAGAGGATTATGATGAAGAGGAGGGAGAAGATGAGGATAACCCGGGAGAATCCGAAGAATCTCAAGAGAGTAGGCTTGAAAGAAAACAGTTAAACCTGGATTATGCAAAACTATCCAAGAAGGAATTGGTAGAGTTGCTTAAAAATATCTTGGAGACCAAATCCATTGAAACGGTCAAGTCTCAAATTGATCTAATCAAAATAAGTTTTTACAAAAAACATAAAGCTGAAATTGAAGAAAAAAGAAAATTATTTATTCAAGAAGGCGGATTGCCAGGAGACTTTAAACCATCAGAAGATCCCGATGAAAACCAGATAAAGGAGCTTTTTTCTAATTACCGCGAAAAGAAAGCAGAACTTATTCGGCAAGCAGAAAAAGAAAAGGAACAGAATTTACGGGAGAAATTAGCAATTATCGAGGAAATTAAAGATCTTGTCAACCGGAAAGAGTCTATAAATAAAACTTTTCAAGATTTTAGAGATTTACAAAAAAGATGGCATGAGGTAGGTATTGTCCCTCAACAAAACTTGAAGGACCTATGGGAAACATACCATCATCATGTTGAAAAATTTTACGATTATATCAAGATCAATAAGGAATTACGGGATTTAGACTTGAAGAAAAACCTCGAGGTAAAAATTCAACTATGTGAAAAGGCCGAGGAATTATTAATCGAACCTTCTATTGTTAAGGCATTTGGAATATTACAAAAATACCATGATCGTTGGAGGGAAGTGGGCCCGGTTCCTCATGACAAAAAGGAAGAAATTTGGGAAAGATTTAGAGAAGCAACAGGTAAAATAAATAAAAAATACCAGGAACATTTTCAGCAACTAAAAGATGAACAAAAGAAAAACCTTGAAGCCAAAGATGCACTCTGTGAAAAGGTAGAACAATTAAATTCACTTAATCTTTCCAGTCCCAAGGAATGGGATGAGAAATCCAAGGATCTTATAGAACTCCAGAAAGTATGGAAAACTATAGGTTTTGCCCCGAAAAAAGAGAATAGTAAGGTTTACAAGCGTTTCAGGGAAGCCTGCGATACTTTCTTCAATAGGAAAAGAGATTATTTTTCTCAATACAAGGAAGAACAGGAGCATAATCTTCAATTGAAAACCGAATTATGTATACAGGTGGAGGCTTTGAAAGACACGGACGAGTGGAAATCAGGAACCAAAGAATTTATTGGTCTTCAAAAAAGATGGAAAGAAATTGGCCCGGTTCCCAAAAAGCATTCAGATAAAATCTGGAAACGTTTCCGTGAGGCATGTGATATATTTTTCAAGAGAAAAGAAGATTTCTTTTCAAATATTGATTCACGATACGGTAAAAATTTAAAACAAAAAGAAGACCTAATTGAGGAAATAAAGAATTATAACTTGGTAGAAAATGTAAAGGAAAATCTTAAAAAGTTAAAAGAATTTCAACGTAGGTGGACAGAAATAGGATTTGTTCCTATTGAAAAGAAAGATGAAATCCAGAAATTATTCAGGGAGTCTATCAATAAAAAGTTTGATAAGTTGAATATTGATGATTCCGAAAGAAACATCTTGAAGTATAAATCTAAGCTAGAAACTATAACCAATAAGCCAAAATCTGGTTATAAAGTATCCCAGGAAAGGGAGAAACTTATAAATAAATTGCGTAAACTAGAGAGTGATATTGTTGTTTGGGAAATTAATATAGGTTTCTTTGCCAACACGAAGAAGGCCGAATCCTTGATC
>CAZOSQ010000318.1:0-4594 GCA_964582245.1 uncultured Bacteroidales bacterium
GATATGTTCATTGGTAGGTGTCATTGTGTGGGGGGCTAAACGCTCTTCTATATCCGGGGCACCAGCATAAAAGCAATCGGTTCGATAATACATACCCCATTCGGTCACGTGGACATTATGGTTAGTTTCCCTACGTGCAGCATCATGCAGTGCAGCAATTCCACCATCAAACCCTTTCATGGTTTTAAAAGTTTCTTCAAGAGAACCTGTGGACAAGGGAGTTTCTTTCAGGAATTCCTCCTCGTTACAAGCAGTAAATGAAATTAATACTGCTGTACTTAATATTTTGAATTTATGGATTAGTTTCATCTTTTTCATTTTTTATTAATTTTTTAACTTTCATTACTAAAAACTAATGTTAAATCCGCCAATAATTGTGCGTGGTACAGGATATCCACCCTTAGAACTACTTTCTGCTCTATCAGTCTGTGCCCATGCAGCCACTTGGCTGGATTCAGGATCCCAATCATGATAATTTTTAGTAAATGTAAATACGTTATTACCGCTTAGATATACCTTGGCACTTCCAATAAATGTTTTATCCATCCATTTTTCGGGAAGTTTGTAAGAAAAGGTGATATTTTGTAACCTGGCAAAACTTTTATCATCATATATTAGCACATTTCTACTATTCGTGTAATCCAAGCGGGGATATTTAGCATCAGGATTTTCCGGTGTCCAGTAATCCAAATCCAATATATTCTGTTTTCGAGGATAAAGAGCCTCTCCCATGTTGAGTTTTGGATTTGGAATAATACCGCCAATCACCATATTTATAAAGAACGAAAGGGTGAAATTCTCATAAGTGAAGGAATTGTTTAAACCTGCCATAAAATCAGGTTGTCCGGTTCCTATATATGTCCTGTCCTCTTTGGTGATAGCACCATCTCCATTTAAATCTTTAAACTTATAGCTACCTGCTGTCCATTGAGGCCCGCCATCCATGTAAACCTCACCTTCTTGAACAATTCCATCAGTTACATAGTCATAATAAGCAAATAAGGGTTTTCCTATTAAATAAGAATAACTTGTTGGATCCGTTGGATCTCCAATAATATCATCGTCTTTTCCATCCCCATCGCTGTCTTCGCCTGTCAAAGAAAGCAACTCATTATAATTCTTGAAAAAGGTAACTGTACTTTCCCACGTAAAATTAGATTGTTCGATATTTTTAGTGTTTAAAGTAATTTCTATACCGCGATTTGAAGTGCGTCCTGAATTTATCTTCGTTGTCTCAAAACCAGTTAATAACATCAAATCTCTATCAAGTAAAATATCAAAAGTCTCCATATCATACAACTCGATGGTACCTCCAATTTTTCCTTTGAAGATAGAATAGTCGATACCTATGTTCTTGGCCAATGTAGTTTCCCACTTAAGAGCATAATTAGGCATTTTAGAGGGATACTGGTCATAAGGAGTTGCAGCACTTAGGAAATACATTTGTTCCCTAACTTGATTGCCATAAATATAAAATCTTGAATACATTTCTTGTTGGGTTGCATATGGAGCAAGGCCATTATATCCGTTCCTCCCATAAGAAACTCTTAATTTTAAAAAGTCTACAAATGCGACATTTTGCATGAAATTTTCCTTGTGCAGTACCCATCCCAAGGCTATTGACGGGAAATAGGCGAATTTATTTTTTGGACCAAACTGTGATGCTCCATCTCGGCGCATAGTAGCAGTAACCAAATATTTATCCATAAATTTATAATTCAACCTTCCCATGTAAGAAAGTAGAGTATTTTCAGCAGGAGTATTATAAAACCCGGCTGAAGTTGCCCTATATATGGCTTCATAATAGGTGGCATCATCAGGAAATCTTTTTCCAGTCATCGTATGGTTTTCAACACGATTTTTTTCAACACTATACAAAAGGGTTGCGCTAATATCATGATTCCTGGCAATTTCCCTGTTATAGGAAAGAATATTGTCAAACAAAATATAATTTTTCTCGAAAAGTCTTTTTTCACCTTCTCCTTCCTCCTTATCACCTCTTCTCGTATCACGTCCATAATAAAAACTCCTATCACTGTTTACCAAGTTGTAAGATAAATTTACACGGTAATTTAGACCCTTGATAAAAGGAAAATCAACTTTGGCATAACCCAAGGCAAACAAACTCGTGGATACTTCAAGATCTCTAGCGAGTAGCGTCTCTAAAGGATTACCGAATTCTGAATTTCCATATGGAAAATCACGAAGATTCCCAGTGGAATCATACATTTGTGAATATGGACTCATTTGCAAGGCCGCATTAAAATCAACAGGTGCCCCGGAACGATCGGTTTGGGCTAAATTACTTTGCGTACCAATTTTTAACCAGTCTACAATTTCGGTTTCAATGTTGGCCCTGGCAGTAATCCTGCTAAATTCATCTCCCTTGATCAAACCCTTGTCTTTAATGTAAGATCCTGAAATATAGAAATTAGTTTTATCTGATTTCCCTGCAACACTTAAATCATAATTTTGAACAGATGCATTATCTGCTGTAATAACATCATAAGGATCAATGGATTTACCTTGTTGATATAATTGACCTTCAAAGGGGTACAATCCACCTTGCACCACAGTCTCCCTATCAAATTCTAGTCCTCTTAATGCATAATAATCAATTTGTTTTTGTATGTAATCCTCTGGCTCCATATATTTTATCTTATGGTTGTAACTATGTAACCCATATGATGTGTTAAAATTGATCAAAGGTTTTTCTGAGGTACCTTTCTTGGTGGTTAATAAAATCACCCCGTTGGATGCCCTTGAACCGTATACTGCCGCGGAACTACCATCTTTTAGAATATCAATAGAACTAATGTCATTCATGTTGATATCTGCCATAGTTCCTTGGAAAGGTACACCATCCAACACGATAAGAGGAGAGTTATCACCGCTTATGGTAGTTAATCCCCTGATGGAAATTTCACCGGTTTCCCCGGCACGCGAACCTGTAGACATGTGAACCCCGGCAGCAGTTCCCCTTAAAGCCTGGGAAGCATCCGTGGTAGGCTGTTCGCTCATGTTTGAAACATCCACCCGGGTAATTGCACCAGTTAAGTCTTCTTTACGGGCTGTACCATATCCCACGTCAACAATCACGACCTCGTCCAGTTTTTCCAGATCAGGAACCAGTTGCACGTTGAAATCTGTTTTTTCTTCTACCAGAATCTCCTCAGAAATATAGCCCATGAAAGAAAAAACAAGAATGTCACTATTATTGACATTTAATTTGAATTTACCGTCAAAATCAGTGATGGTACCCTTGGTAGTACCTTTTACTACCACGTTTACACCAGGCAATGTCTCACCGGTGTTCAAATCAGTAACAGTCCCGCTAACATCCTTGGACTGCCCAAATGCGCTAGTACATAAAAATGTTAATAATACAATTATCCCCCCGACATTAATGAATTTTAGTAGTCTGTGTTTCCTTTTCATATCATCTTATTTAATGTTAAAACTTTTCATATCTTTTTTAATTTATATTAAATTTTTTAATCAATTTAAAAAAAGACGTATAAATATAAATCAAAAAAATAAATTTCCTCATTTTTTTTTTATTAGATTTCGATTTAAAAATAATATACATCAATTGAAGTGTACAGGAATCTATATGATGGTAGAACAATATTTTTTTTTGAAAAGCCGCAAGATAAATATATTTTGCTTTTTCAGTACAAGAACAAATGTAACTATTTTTTTCAAAAAACAAAATAATAAGATTTTGAAAAAGCATTAAAATAAAAATTAAAAGTGACTTAATATTGCAATGTCGTTTAGTTAAGAAAATTCATAATCTTTTGTAATTCATAGAGTAAGGTTTACTTGGTCGTTTTTTTCGCTCAAAAGTTCTCTAATTGGTAAAAAAATGGTTAAAGCCCTGGAAGGGCGCCACCAAAAACATAGGACGCAGTCCTATGTTGGTAAAAGATGCATTTAAAAGCCCTGAAGGGGCGCAAGCAAAAGTATAGTAAGCAATCACATGCCTTAGTCCCAAACATATCTTTCGTCATAATCAACATTGTATTTTTTAAGAAAAGCACGAAATTCATCTTCGAAAGATTTATTTGAATGATGTTCCTCCTGGTTAACAATATAATTTTCAACGATGCCAATACCAGTAGGATTTACAGAAAAAATACCGTATCCATCCTGCCAATAAAAATTTTGATATTTTCCTGCTTTCTTCTTTATCCATGCAGAAGAACGCTTTTTAACTTCTTCCAGGAGAGTCATCTGGGCTACCTTCCTGGAAAGAATGCAAAGAATATGAACATGGTTTTTATGTCCTCCAACTTTTATTGGATTGCACCCCATGCCTTTACAAATTCCCCCGGGATAAGCATAAAGGGGTTCACTAATGTCATCATCGATTAAATTTTTTCTATGTTTAGTAGAAAATGTAATGTGCACGTAAACTTTTGATAATGATTGAGGCATAATTTTTATTTTATGATGGGTTATTTTAATGGTGAAGATAGAAATAATCTCTTGTTGCTTTAAAATCAAATACTTTTTTTTGCTAATAGGTAGCCAGGTTCAATGCTTTCGCCCTTTCAGGGCTTGAAATATATTCATCATGTTTGCACATCAC
>CAZOSQ010000319.1:0-4568 GCA_964582245.1 uncultured Bacteroidales bacterium
CAGGCGATATAAATGGAAAAAAAAACATAAAAACAGGAACAAATAATGCCTTAGGCTAAATTTCAAATGATTGGTTATATATTTTTTTTCCATTAATCCCGGTTTAAGGTTACATAAATATAGAACATATTTTCAAATCAAAAAAACAGGAAATTCTCTTACAACCTGTAAAAGAGCATTTTTATCACACTCAAATACCTTTTCACCAAATGAAAAGGATGATTTACTAATTGAAATGGATAGTACACTAAATGATTCTTTCCCGGCTTTTTTATTATTCTTACTTTTAACTTATTATTCATTAAAAATCAACATTATGAAATCAAAAAATAAAATTTCTAAGGGTTTAAAAAAAATGATATCTATTTTACTTTTGGTTACTTTTTTACCATATGGATGTAATTTATCAAATGGACAAGAAAGAAACTATGAAAATGAAGTGACATCCGGCAAAAAGAAAAAAAGTATTCAAATGGCTATTTTACTGGATACCAGCAATAGCATGGATGGTTTAATTGAACAAGCAAAATCACAGCTATGGAGTATTGTCAATGAACTTGCCAAAGCAACCTGTGAGGGTGATAAACCGGATTTGCATATAGCTTTATATGAATATGGTAATGACAACCTGCCCTCCTCCGAGGGATACATCCGGATGGTAACCCCGTTAACCAGCGATCTTGATCAAATATCAGGAGACTTATTTTCATTAACCACCAAGGGTGGGCAAGAATATTGCGGGTATGTTATCAAATCTGCCTTGGACCAGCTAGAATGGAACAATAATGTCGAAGGATACCAAGTGATTTTTGTTGCCGGAAACGAACCTTTTAACCAAGGTAATATTGATTTTCGCAAATCTTGTACTCAAGCTAAAAACAAATCGGTTATCGTGAATACTATTTTTTGTGGTAATTTCCAGGAAGGTATCAACAGCTATTGGAAAGAAGGTGCCACAATGACAGGGGGAGATTATTTGAGCATTGAACAGAATAGCAAGACTGTTTATATAGAATCGCCTTATGATAAGGATATTATGAAGTTAAACCAACGTTTGAATGAGACTTATATTCACTATGGCCAGAAAGGGTATGAGAAAAAGGAAATGCAAGCTCAACAAGATCGTAATGCTGAAAGCTACGGTGCTGTAAACTCGGTACAAAGAACTGTTTCCAAGAGTTCCCACGTTTATAAAAATTCCTCTTGGGATCTTGTGGATGCTTCAAAAGATAAAGATTTTTCTATCAACCAGGTAAAAGAAGAAGAATTGCCCGAAGAAATGAGGAGTATGAATGATCAAGAAAAAAAGGATCATATACAAGCAAAGATGAAAGAAAGAGAAAAAATTCAACAACAAATATTGGAACTTAATAAAAAAAGAGAAGCATACGTGGCCGATAAACAAAAAGAAAATTCTCAAGATAACATGCTTGACCAAGTTCTTTTATCCACGGTTAGGAAACAAGCCAGTTCTAAAAATTTAAAGTTCGAATAAAATTTATGTTCTAATTTGTTAAATAAAAGGGAGTTTTATCCAAGTAACTCCCTTTAATCCAACTATTGTGTATCCTTTTTTAAAAACCTGTTTCTACTCAATTCAGATCACCTTCACCTAAATTTTACCCATTTTAAATCTCATGGTTTTACGTATTTTGCAGCTACATAAAAACCAAAATATGGATCCATTTGTTACTATTTTAATAAGTTAAACAATGGAACAGGCATTTGATTTTATTTTCATTTTCATGAACACATTATATAAGAAGTCTAATCCATCAAATGTAATTATTTATCAATAATAGTTATTAATTTAAAATTAATTTTTCTTAATTTTGCCTGCAATTTAAAGAATATGTTAAAAATTAAACCAAAGGTTTTCTAGAAAAGGATATGTTATTAAACTGGTATTATTTATAAAGAGATTTTTTGGAAAGTAAAAAATTCCAAACCCTTTAAAAAATATTCCAGTTATTTTAAAAAGACACGCAACCTTTCCCGGCAATAAACCATCTTTAAATTAAGTTTAATAATTTCCTAAAAAAATATTAATAGTAAATTAAAACATGAAATTAATTGTCAAAACCACGTTGGTAGTTTTTCTCGGAATAGCTATACTGCCTTTTGCCATATTATTTTATCTTGCGGATAACTTAATGTGTGCCTTAATTGACAAGTCCCTTATTAGGGCTTCTATCTTTTAAAAACTACCTTCACTAATACTCTAACTACTATGAAAAAAATAATTTTTCATGAAGATGACAGGAAGGTTATAATCACTAGAGATGGAAAAAATGTTTCGATTTCTGCTGCTTATCAATTTGAAAAGTTTGAAACCGATCTTAAGATATTCATCAGTAGAATTATTTACTTATCTACTTAAACTAATGTCTCTAGCATGGTGTTATTAATTTAATAGTTGTGCTATGGGGGGCTTTAGCCCCCTCTTTTTCTATGTTAATTGAAACAGGCAGGTAAAAAGCAATAATAACAACTTTCCTCAATAATAATTCTAAATATATTACCATCACCTTTTACAGCTTTTTAAAAAATTCTGTTTAGTTAAATAAATTAATTTACAAATTTTTTAACATGATAAAAGCCTGTTATTAAAAATAAAATATTTTTTGATGGATTAATTAAATAATGTTACTTTTGCGGCATCTAAATATTATTGTGTTAATCTATTAAAAATAAAGTCCTATGGCAAAAATTAAAGTAGGGATCAACGGTTTTGGACGCATCGGTCGCTTGGCCTTCCGTGCAGCTGTTGCTAATCCAAATATTGAAATCGTTGGAATCAACGACCTAATCGATGCAGATTACATGGCATACATGTTAAAGTATGATTCCACCCACGGAAGATTCAATGGTAAAGTTGAATTAAAAGATGGCAACCTGGTTGTAAATGGTCAAACCATCAGGGTAACAGCAGAACCAAACCCGGCAGATCTAAAATGGGGAGAAGTTGGAGCCGAGTATGTAATCGAATCAACCGGGCTTTTCCTAACCAAAGAAAAAGTTCAAGGTCATATTCAAGCAGGTGCCAAAAAAGTTGTTATGTCTGCGCCTTCTAAAGATGACACCCCAATGTTTGTAATGGGTGTTAACCATAATTCTTACACTCCTGATATGCAATTTGTATCAAATGCATCTTGTACTACTAACTGCTTAGCTCCCATTGCCAAAGTATTGAATGACAATTTTGGTATCGTGGAAGGTTTAATGACAACTGTACACGCTACAACAGCAACACAAAAAACTGTCGATGGCCCTTCCAAAAAAGATTGGAGAGGTGGTAGAGGTGCTTCACAAAATATTATACCTTCATCTACTGGCGCAGCTAAAGCTGTTGGAAAAGTAATACCTTCCCTTAATGGAAAACTGACAGGAATGGCATTCCGGGTTCCAACACCCAATGTGTCTGTTGTAGATTTAACTTGCCGTATTGAAAAAGGTGCAAGCTACGAAGAAGTTTGCGCTGCCATGAAAAAAGCATCTGAGGGAGAATTAAAAGGTGTACTTGGATATACAGAAGAAGCTGTTGTTTCTAATGACTTCCTAGGTGATGAAAGAACTTCTATCTTTGATGCAGGGGCTGGTATTTCCCTTAACTCAAACTTTGTAAAAGTTGTTTCTTGGTATGACAATGAATGGGGTTATTCATGTAAAATCCTTGACTTGATTCAACACATGGATTCTGTAAAATAATTTTTTCCTGTTTTTTTAAAACCCCGGAATCCCCGGGGTTTAATTTTTTTATTGGTTCTTCACTGGATTCATTTTCCTAGTTTTAAAAGGTTTGATCTCGTGACTTTAAGCATGTAATTGATATTCGATTCTTCCTACTTAACCTTTTCTTTTAACATCTTCTACTTGATTTAATCTGATGGCGATAAGTCGCATTTGATATCACGGGGTAAATATTAATTTTAAATGGGAAATGTGATATATCCTTACCACTAAATATTCCTAAACAAGATTCTAGGCAAACTAATTGTTGAAATACCCTTTAAAATAGGATATTAAAATTTTACCATTTCAAAATTTAACTTGATAATATTGCTGTAATTTTCACCCTGCTCAAGCATAGATTCATCTTCTTCCTCGTAAAACCACTTAATAAGAATATCCGACCTTTTTGTCACCTTATCTTCCAAAATTCCAAGTAACTGAACCACACATTTTGACGAACCGCTATTAATGTATTCAAATTGCAATTCAACCAATGTTTCCTCCCTAGGAGCCAAGGCATATTTATTTAACCAATCAAAAAGATTATCATAAAAAAGAAAGGGATTTTCCGGTATTGACCTTCCACATATTTTTAAAATTCCTTTTTGGAAATCGAAATTCACGTAAGGCGTGTTTCCTGTTTTTTCTAAAATTAAATTTTCCATTAAATAGAAATAAATATCTTACTATTCTTGTAAATTTACTTAAATTTTTTCTTAAAATAAATAAATTGCTCAATAAATAAGGTTTCCCATTTCCCTTTCCATTAGGTTAATTTAAGAATCGATAGGAAATTACCCCTAGTGATGCGTCACATGTATTAAAGCGCATCGGAT
>CAZOSQ010000320.1:0-4562 GCA_964582245.1 uncultured Bacteroidales bacterium
TGAAATTTGCCACACATTTTAATCATATATCGTGTGTGTCTCAAGAATACATCAGGCATGGTCTGTTTCATCTGCAAAATATTTGTTATAATGTTGTTATCTTGCTCCATTTACCATGAATTTTAATAAAAACTCACGAGGGGCTTAATGAACTCAATCTTATTTCCCGTGTCCAAGACAGGCTACAGTTATTTTACCTTTATTGTGGGCTTAAACGAAGTTTACCTCGTTACCTTCACTAGTCAAGGACGGTTGATTCATGTTCATGTTATACCATATATTTTCTCCACATTTATTTAATCTTTATTATAAACTTTAAAATCCTTTTATAGCTAATTAAGAAAACAATTATTTGAAAATGCAAAAGACAATAATAAATGGATTTCAAAATTAAACAATTCAATTTCCTTAAATGTTTTTCCTTTATAAATTATTATTTGAGGATTGATAAAGAATTACATGGATAAAATTAATGAAAGATGAAGATATACCGGGAAACAACAGGTGTGTCACACTTTTATTAGCGGAAAGGTATACCTTCTTATTAAGAATCGTGGACATCCTAATTCATCAAACAGGCTAATTTGTAAATAAATAAATAAAGAAAATATGACACAAGAAGAAGTTTTTCAGTATGTTAAGGATTCAAAATCAATCACCTATTTGATAAATCCAGTTGATTATTTTCCCAATAATGATCAATTACCCGTGATTATTTACAAAGACGTGTTCAATTTTGAAAAAGGGAAAGAAGCATCCATCATAGAAAATGTTTTTAAAGAAAATGGATGGCAGAATTCATGGCGTAACAGTATATATAATTACCACCATTATCATAGCAAAGCCCATGAAGTAATAGGGATTTACAATGGTGAAGCCGATATTCAACTTGGGGGGCCTAATGGCAAGGAATTATCTGTAAAAAAGGGGGATGTAATAATATTACCTGCCGGGGTATCCCATAAATGCCTAGTCTGTAGTCGTGAATTCGCCTGTATTGGGGCTTATCCCCCGGGGCAAAATTATGATATGAATTACGGGAAAGAAGAAGAAATAGAAAAAAGTAAAGAAAATATACATAACCTACCTCTCCCCGAAACAGATCCAGTATATGGCAATGAAGGGGAACTAATCAAAAATTGGTTACACCAGCCAATAGAACGGGAGAAATTATAATAGATTTTAAATGGACATACACACAAAAGAGGCCATTGTTTCAATGGCCTCTTAAATATCTAATATATTGTTTATTTATTAAGCAATCTCCTTAGTACCTTTAATTTCTTTCAAAATATTTTCGGTGATATTATCGGGAACAACTTCATAATGAGAAAAAGATACGGAAGAAGATGCCCTTCCTGAAGTCAATGTCCGCAAGGTAGTTATATAACCAAAGTTTTCGGATAAAGGTACATGTGCTTTAATCATACAAGTAGAAGCTTTTGCTTCCATAGATTTGACATTCCCTCTCCTGCGTTTGAAATCACCTATTACATCACCTGTATATTCTTCAGGAGTTACAAGTTCCGTTTGCATTATCGGTTCTAATAGGATTGGTCCTGCTTTTTTACAAGCTTCCTTAAATGCATGAATGGCTGCAATTTCAAACGATAAGGAATCGGAATCCACGGGATGGAATGAACCATCTTTTAGTACTACTTTCAGGCTATCCAATGGAAAACCTGCCAATACCCCGCGATTCATGGCTTGTTTAAAACCTTTTTCAACAGAAGGAATATATTCTTTGGGAATATTTCCTCCTTTTATCTCGTCAACAAATTGTAAGCCTTTACAATCTTCATCAGCCGGTGCAATGGTAACAATAATATCAGCAAATTTTCCCCTACCACCTGATTGTTTTTTAAATACTTCACGATGGTCAACAGATTTTGTTATAGCTTCCTTGTAATTAACCTGTGGTGCACCTTGATTACATTCCACGCGGAATTCTTTCACCATCCTATCCACGATAATCTCCAGGTGAAGTTCGCCCATACCGCTTATAATGGTCTGTCCTGTTTCTTCATTGTTTCGAACATGGAATGTTGGATCTTCTTCGGAAAGCTTTTGCAGGGCAGCTCCCATTTTATCAAGGTCTTTCTTGGTTTTAGGTTCCACCGCAACACTAATCACGGGCTCAGGAAAGTTCATCGTTTCCAAAACAACCGGGCGTTTTAAATCACATATGGTATCTCCTGTTTTAACATCCTTGGTACCGACCAATGCACAAATATCACCGGCTCCAATTTCATCTTTCGGATTTTGCTTATTGGCATGCATTTGATAAAGCCGGGTTACCCTTTCTTTTTTGCTCGTGCGAGTATTTAAAATATAAGATCCCGCGGTTATTTTTCCTGAATAAATACGAGCAAAAGCAAGTTTTCCCACGAAAGGATCTGTTGCAATTTTAAAAACTAAACCTGTTAGAGGTTCATTTTCATCTGGTTGGCATAAAATCTCTTCTTCAGTATCAGGGTTTAGTCCTTTTATATAACCATTTTCAATAGGGTTAGGAAGCAAAGAAATCACTGAATCCAGCAATCTCTGCACCCCTTTATTTTTAAAAGCAGATCCACAAAGAACCGGTACAATTGCCATTTCCAGGGTTGCTTTGCGCAATGTCTCTAACAGTTCATCTTTATTTATTGAATCCGGATCTTCCAAGTATTTCTCTAAAATACTATCATCTACTTCAGCTAGGGCCTCAAATAAATGTCCCCGGTATTCCTCGGTTACCTCCATCATTTCTTCGGGTATATCAATTAATTGATAATTAGTACCCAAGGTTTCATCATCATGCCACACGATGGCTTTATTTTCCACTAGGTCAACAACCCCCCTAAATGATTCTTCTGCCCCTATGGGTATTTGAATAGGAACAGGAGTGGCTCCTAATTTTTTCTTTATTTCATCAACCACGTTGAAGAAATCAGCCCCTATTCTATCCATTTTGTTAACAAAAGCCAATTTCGGGACTTTATATTTATCTGCTTGTCTCCATACTGTTTCTGATTGAGCCTCTACACCACCCACGGCACAAAAAACTGCTATTGCACCATCTAAAACCCTAAGCGATCTTTCCACTTCCACGGTGAAATCAACGTGGCCAGGGGTATCAATAATATTGATCTTATGGTTTTGATTGTTGTATTTCCAAAATGTAGTTGTAGCAGCTGAAGTAATGGTGATCCCCCTCTCCTTTTCCTGCTCCATCCAGTCCATGGTAGCTGCACCATCATGAACCTCACCCAAACGATTGGTGATACCCGTGTAAAAAAGAATTCTTTCCGTTAGGGTCGTTTTTCCCGCATCAATATGGGCCATTATCCCAATGTTTCTCGTTTTCTCCAGTTCCTGTGACATAAAGTTATTCCTCGTTTACTTTTAAATCTTTTAGTTTAAATTATTATTATTCTTTTTTTAAAAATAAAAAACAGTACCGCCCATAACATTATTTACTGAACGATCTTTTTTTATTAAGTTTGGGATTCTTTCATTTATACCCTATCCTATTCCCTTGAAATACGAAAAAGAAATTCTTTCGTTCTAAAAGGAGTGCAAAAATAATTATATAAATCCGATTTTCAAATGATGTAAGTTAAATTTCTATAAAATAAATTTATTGACAATGATTAGCACAAACGTCCAGTAGGATAAGTTAGTATGTGAACTCGTAAAATACCAATACAGCCCCTTATAACTCTACCTTAACAGGCTCTTGTTTTTTAAAACTTATTAATTAATACACGATACTGATAACCCCTGTTATAGGAATATTGCCATCCTTGGTATCAAGAATAAAAAAATAAGAATCTCCCGGCAGCTTAACACCCGTGAGACTTGTACCATCCCATTCGGCTTCAGCGGCATTGGTACTGTGAAATAACAACCTTCCCCATTTATCATAAATGTAAATTTCAGCATCCGGGTATAATTCAATTGCATTTTCGTCCCAAAACTGGTTTATGGACCACCTGTCGTTTTTTCCATCATTGTTGGGTGTGATAACATTATTTATCACTCCTAAACAATCAAATTCTTTACCTGTTAGTAAAATCTCATTGGTCCATTCACAATTGGTAGTATCCAAAGTGATGGTATAAGTGTAACGGCCACTCACTAATTGGTCGAGTGATACCTTATTAAAATTTTCTCCATTTGAACCGGCATAATTCCATTCAATGGTGAAATCTTCATAATTTTCATTATTAAATTTTAAGTGTATTTCTCCATCCCTTGTTTTTGAGCAATAGGGTGGAATTATAGTCTCCTGGATTCCCATTGAATCAGGTTCTGATATTGTAGCGGTATATTGAATTGTATCGCAATTGTATTTATCAGTAACCGTCACCTGGTATTCACCTTTTTGAAGGTTCTCCAATTTATCATAAGATGCTCCCTCCTGTCCAGTGTTCCAAACATACAAATAATCTTTAATTCCCCCCGTGGTATTCAATAGAATGCTCCCGTTTCCATCACCATAACATTCTATATCCTTTTTTTCCGGATTAATTTCCATTGAATCCGGTTGACTTAAAATAACACCATGGATCCCGGACAAG
>CAZOSQ010000321.1:0-4557 GCA_964582245.1 uncultured Bacteroidales bacterium
ACAGGATTAGGAAATACATTGGTGCTTATGCTGCCGCCATGGGCGGTGTTGATATAGTTGTGTTTACCGGCGGTGTTGGTGAAAACGGATCAGAGTCAAGGGAAGAAATTTGCCAAGATTTCGAGTACCTGGGACTGGATTTTGATAAGGAGAAAAATAACTCGAGGGGAAAAGAAGCCATTATCAGCAAAGATGGATCAAAAGTGGTAGCCATGGTTGTTCCCACCAACGAGGAACTAGTGATTGCCATGGATACTGAAAAGATAGTTAACGAAATGAAATCATAATTTACATCCCACTGTTTTATCAAGAAAATTGTAACAAACAGGTATCTTTTTTTGATACCTGTTTTTTTATAGGTGTATTTAAGGAGTTGAAAGAGCGACAGGAAGTATTTTTCCATTAAAAAAATTGTGACCATTCAGGGCAAAATAACAAATAAATTTAGCTATTTCTCCAGCACTTAAAGGTGCTTTATACCCGGGAAAAGCCTCCCCTAACATTTCAGTTTGTGCAGCACCTAAAGCCAGGCAGTTAAAAGACACCTTTTCCCTGGGAAATTCAGCAGCTAAACATTCTGTTAAATTAGCCAAGGCTGCTTTGCTTGAACTATAAAAAGAAAGCCCCGGGAATTTTGAACTGCCTTGGAAACCTCCCATACTTCCTATATTAACCACATGAGCTTTCTGCTTGAATAAAGGTAAAAGCATTTTAATAAAAATAGCTACCGATTTATAATTTGTATTAATAACTTGGTCGATTTCGGCAGTAGATATCATTTCAAAAGGTTTATTGACTAAGTATCCAGCGTTATTAATAAGAATATCAACTTGGTTGACATGGTTTAGAATCTCATTTTCAATATTTTTGTATTCTTCTAAAATTTTTGTCAAATCATAAGAAAGTGGAATAAACCGCGATTTTGGATTCCATTGTTCACATTTTCCTTTAAGCTGTTGAAGTCGTTCCATAGATCTCGCAATACCAATAATCTTGCAATCATTTTCCTTACATAAATTCTCAACAATTGAATAACCAATCCCCTTGCTTGTACCTGTTACAATTATATTCATACTTTTAATTTTTAAAGAATTATCCCTCTTTGTTTCCCCTATTTTTTTCCCAGGATATAATAAGGCCCAAATAATAACTCTTAATGATAATAAAAAAACAATAAAAAAGTTAGTTTAATTTGCCTGGAATGACAAAGTTTTGAATATTTCTTTAAAAAGGCAAATCAATTAGCCGGTAAGATGTACCCGGATTATCGGTGATGGGTGATATATTATTTGTAGGTTAAATTTGCTTACAATTAAGATTAAGACACATTGTTTACAAATTATGATATCAGGATGATTAAAAATACTTTTTTTTAGCCATATTATATCAACTGTATAAATTGGATAATAAAGAAAATAAAATAGGTGAAAATTCCGGAACCTTTAATTTTACTTATTCTCTTTTAAATGATTAAAAAAATTAACTTTGCACTAACTAAAAACGAGTTGATGAGAGAAAAAAAAATTATACTAACTTTCATGTTCTTCTTCCTTTTTCTCTCCTTTTCTTGTATGACATCATATAGCCAAGAAAAGAGGTTAATTGATCGAGTATATTTTGGAGGGAATTTTGGTGTGGCTTTTCAACCAGGTGTTTATACTTACCTTAACCTATCTCCTTTTGCAGGATATAAATTTACCCCCCGTTTTTCAAGTGGCATTGGATTGGTTTTTAATTATATAAAGGAACTTGAAACCCATACAAGCATATACGGGGGGAATATATTTTCCCGGTACATGATCATAGAGAACCTGGGAGATCATTTGCGATTCTTGTCATCTTTATCAATCCTAGGACATGTAGAATATGAACTTTTAAATGCTGAAAAAAAGATTCAATCACTCGATGAAACCGGCAGATTTTACATTCATAATGTACTAGTAGGCGGAGGTTTGCAACAACAAATGGGGAAAAGAACAGCAATAGAAATGCTAGTTTTATGGAACATCAACCAGTCTGTTACAAATAATATATCCAGCAGCAACCCTATTTTTCGTTTCGGTATTATTTTTTAAAATAAAAAATGGAGAATTTTAGCACATACACAATGATAATAATCGCATCTTTAGCGGTTATTATAAGTTTCCATTGCACCAAGGGGATTAATTATCATCCTGCTAATCTATGAGTAAACCTTAAATCATTGAATCATTTAACACGGGGATTTACTTGTTTATCATCATTTTTAGCAGTATAAATGGCTATTTCTCCCTATTTAGATAAAAAAAATACCAAAACACTCATCGCAGATGATGTTTCATCCTCTTCATCCCCTGATCAATCAAGCGAAGCTGGGACTTTTTTAGCTTCATATCTAGTTATAGAAAATTAATAAATATATTTTAGAGAAAAAAATAAACGGGGTTTATATATGGTTTATATAGAATAATTTATTACGAAGGGGGAATTGTCCTTGGATAAAAATATATGATAGATGATAAAGAAATAGAAAACAACCCGCAATAAATACCCCAATAGTCTCGCCTCAGGCGAGATGGATACTGTCTCGGCTGATAGGCAAGCGTCAACTCGCTTTGCAGCAGTATGGCGATCAAAGGAAGCGACTACTGTGGGTATTTGGAGCGATAGTAATAAAAGAAAACAAATGCAACCACCTTAAAGATTAATGGTTGCTATGGCTATGTACCTCCTCTTTTATATGTACATCTTTGGCCTGTGGTTTTCCCGTGTTTCCATAGAACACATCAAATTCCACTTCTTGCCCATGTTTTAATTTTCTGAAACCTTCCATACTTATACCAGAATAATGGACAAAAATTTCTTTACCATCATTAGAAATGATGAAACCGTATCCTAGTTTTGGATCAAACCATTTTACTTTACCTTGCATAAAGCCAATATTTTTAAGAGTTTATACTATTATTTATAATTAATTAAGCATTTTTTTCTCATGCATTTCAATATTATAACATGTTTAAATAAATGTTTGTTTATTCTTTTTTATCTACATGTATTAAATTGAAATTAACAAATCTATAGTTCGATATATAACAATTTAAAATAAAAATATGTTGGAAAAACACCTTTTTCTTTTTATTTCCCAGGTATGATTTGTATTATTGTTATTATTTTTTTGTATTATGAATCAACAAACGCTGGATAATTTCGTTTATATATTTAACTTTTTAAAAAATAATCATTTATTATGACTGTATCAAAAGATAAAGTAGTTTCATTAATTTACGAATTAAGAAAGGAAAATCCTCAAGGAGAGGTTGTTGAATCTCTAACCAAGGAATCTCCCTTAACATTTCTTTTTGGAAATGATAATTTGCTTCCAAAGTTTGAATCTGAATTAGAAGGGCTTAAAGTTGGTGAAAAATTCGAATTCACCCTGGACACCGAATCTGCCTATGGAGAGGTAAATGAAAAAGCTATTATTGATCTTCCTAAAGATATTTTTGCTGTCGAGGGAAAAATAGATGAAAGTTTATTACAAGTTGGAAACATGATTCCCATGCAAGATAATACTGGAAATAAGTTAAATGGCATGGTGATGGAAATATCTGATAATGCTGTTAAAATGGATTTCAACCATCCTCTTGCTGGAGAAAATTTACATTTTAAAGGTGAAGTAACTGGTATTAGGGATGCCACCAATGAAGAATTAAGCCATGGGCATGTTCATCATCATCAATCGGGAGAAGAAGACTCTTGTTGTGACAGTGGTGGCTGTTCTTGTGGTTAATTTTTTTACATGAATAAAATTACCAAGGAGCTCATTTATTGGGCTCCTTTTTTTATGCACTTTCCAAATCCCCTGTATTATTATCTTTTAAAAAAAACCTAGCCATATTGGAAATATGCCTGTTTACCGCGTTTAGCATCCCCATAATCTCAAGGTGTGTTTTACTGCTGGATTCAGCCTTGGAATTTTCATGTAACAACCTACTAAAATGATGTTTTTCCAAGTCAATAACAAATTTTTCATACTTCTTAGATTTATTTTTAACCTCCTTTGCTTTTTCGAGATTCAGATCTTCAAACACTTCTAAAACTTTATGATACTGCCTCATGATTAAAGCATGAAAATCTTTAATTTCTTTTTCACCTTCCGGGGAGAAAAAATCTGTAGATTCAATCCATTTTTCTGCCCTAAGTTTAAGATTTGTGCTTATTATATCCCCAATTTGCTCCAGCTCTTTAATCACGTAAAGTAACTGGAAAGCTTCATTCACACCAGGCTCTTCTATGCTTTTTTTAACGATTTTTGTAATAAATCTTTTTACCTGGTCATAAAAAAAATCGACTTCCTTTTCCAAGGAAACAATTTTCTGAAGATAAGAATTGTCTTTTTCCATGAATAAAGTTAGAATATCTTCTAGCATATACCCTATTTTTTTTCCCATTCGAAGAGATTCTTGTTTGGCAAGGCTTAAAGCGAGGGATGTTGATTTAACAAGCTTGTAATCAATAAATTTAAGTCTAAAAGGTTTTTCTTCCTCCTCGTTTACGGATGGGAAAATCTTAGTAATG
>CAZOSQ010000322.1:0-4550 GCA_964582245.1 uncultured Bacteroidales bacterium
AACAGGAACGTTCTTAGCCTGGCGGCTATGCTCGTGGTTCGGGCCTAACGTCCTCAAACAGCCTAGGTTTTTTAACGCTTCACCTCATAGATTTTCTTTCGACCCCCGCCAAGGGCTACAATCCGAGGGCGAAACGGAATTTTCCGGGGGCGAAAACCTACCCACCACTTTTATATTTATTTTCAAGGCCGAAAATAATATGGCGTTTTTAATTTTATTTAAAATTTACCCGGTCAGTAGTGATACTTTTCAAAATAAATTTCCGGGTGGACAAGGTGAAAGTACTTGTTATCTCAAGGTTAATAACCATTTTTCATAAGCATTTCAATATTTATATTTCATTACAAACCTGTAAAGGATCCTAAAAAGTACATATTGAAAAATAGTACAAATAATATTAAAAATATGGATAAAAAATATTGAAATAAATTTATTGATTTGAGATTGCATGCTCTTGCTAAAGGGCATTGTGTAATTAATATAATATTATTTAAATTAAAAACAGGTTTTATGAGAACAAAAAAATTACTTTTTGCATTACTTTTTTTTATTTTCTCGGGAGGCATTTTCAGCCAGTTGATGTCTCAAATTGCCTATGACGGGTTTGATGGTAATCCTGGCGATCCGCTTAATGGATTAAATTCCGGGTATGGCTTTGGTAGTCCTTGGAATGTTATGTCAGGGACAGGAGAAGTGTCAGAAACTACTCCATTCAGTTATGGTGATTTGGTCACCACGTCTAAATATACAGCGTCAACTTCTGTGTATTCTTCAGATAGGAAATTAGATACGATTCCAGGGGGTGCGTTTGATGCTTACCTGGATGCTGATAATAACATTGGAAAAGTAGGGACAACCCTTTACATGAGCTATTTAATGAAAGTTCAAAACAATGGTGCATGGTCTAATAAATTAGGTTTAAAATACAGGAAAACTGATAGCCCGGATATTGAAATAAGGATTAATTCTCAAAAGCAGTGGTGTATTAAACAAGGAGATTCTATCTTTACTGAAAACCAAACCAATATCGGAGATGTAGTATTAATGGTTATGAAAATTGATTTTGTAGCTTCAGATTATTCCTCGGTATCATATTGGCTGAATCCTACTGACCTGGCAACGGAACCTGCTCCTGATATGGTGATTGATGCTTCAAATTGGGTTGCTGGTAAGCACGGCTTAAGGTTTAGGTACATACATACATCCAGTTTTCATAATGATTTAGATGAAATTAGGTTTGGTAGTACTTATAACGAAGTACTTCCCCTTGGCCCAGCTACTATTCCTGTAGATAGTGTAGTGGTTTCCCCGGAAATAGCCACAATTCAAATAGGTGAAGCAGTTACCTTATCCTCCACGGTATATCCCACTGATGCAACAGATGATACGGTTTCTTGGGCATCGAGAGATGAATCTATTGCCACGGTAGTTGATGGTATTGTAACTGGCGTAAGTGTTGGTAGTACTTACGTGGTGGTAACCACCCAGGATGGTGGTCACATGGATTCAACACAAGTAACAGTGAACCCGGTTCTCGCGGAAAGCGTGCAAATTAACGAAAGTAATCCTTCAGTGGTTGTTTCCAACACCACTACCTTGACGGAGACAGTTCTTCCTATTTCCACTACTGATAAAACAGTTACCTGGGATACAAGGGACGCTTCGATAGCCACTGTATCAGGTGGTATCGTAACAGGTGTTGCTGCCGGTAGTACATATATTGTAGTAACCACGAATGATGGAACTTCCTTGATGGATTCAGTACAAGTTACAGTAACTTTAACTAACGTGGCAGTAGATAGTGTAGTAGTTTCCCCGGAAACAGCTACTATAGAGATAGGTGGAACAGTGACATTATCAGAAACCATATACCCGAATAACGCCACAAATAAAGGGGTTGTATGGGAGTCCAGGGATGCTTCTGTGGCTACTGTATCGACAGACGGTATTGTGACCGGTGAATCAGGGGGAACAACTTATATAGTCGTGGTTACCAACGATGGAGGATTGATGGATTCAGCCTTGGTTACAGTCACGGCCCAACAAGTTATTCCTGTAAAAAGTGTTACCATAGACCAAGCCAATCCATCCGTTGAGGTTGATGCCACGATTACTTTAACTGCTACAGTGGAACCAGGTGATGCCACCAATCCTGCAGTTACCTGGGAATCATTAAACACTTCTATTGCTACCGTATCATCCGCTGGTGTTGTCACGGGTGTTGCCGAAGGCTCTGCACAAATCGTTGCCACGGCTGATGGTGTTTCCGATACAGTGGAAGTTGCCGTAACCTTGGAAACAACTATTGAAGAATTGTCTTCTATATCAAATGTTTACCCGAACCCCGCGAGTGATTTTGTTCATGTGAGCTTGAAAAAAGCTATTACAGGTACTGCCAATATTATTTCTTTAACAGGTCAAGTTGTGGTTAGCGAGAATATTGAAAATTCTTTGAACTTACAATTTAATGTAAAGAACTTAGCTGGTGGATTGTATTTTATACAAGTATCTTCTGACGGAAAATCAGAATTTTCTAAGCTTGTTGTTAAATAACTAGTGACAACTTAATCATAAAAAAAGCCCGGGAAATTTTTCCCGGGCTTTTTTTTGTGTGTTAAGCTAAGAAATCATTGGATAATCTTTTGGGCACGCCAGGATCCAATGTTAACTTAATATCATCTTTCGTCATTTGATATTCACTCCAACATTTTTTAGTGGAAAGGATCCTATAGCGATCGAACAAATTAGAAAATTAAAAAATTATTTTTATTTTTGATAAATGACAATTTCATGCATATTTTCGGAATCATTAAAAAAAATAAACAAAAAATGACCCAGGAAGCCTTACCAAGTAACAATGATTCCAAGTAACCTTTACTTCACCATGATTAATTATATTAAAAATGAAAAAACAACTTCAAATTTTCTTTTCAATCATCATCTGTCTAATTACATTACAAAATATTTATGGCAAAGATATTTATGTAGATAAACATTATACGGGTATTGAATCAGGAACAAAAGAAGCTCCTTTCCAATCCATTCAAAAGGCTGTAGATGCTGCCTTGCCCGGGGACGTGATTCACATCAGGAAAGGGGTTTACCGGGAACAAGTAAAAATCCCGGTTGACAGTATAATGATACAATCCTATAATAATGAAAAGGTTACTATTAGCGGGGCCGAAGCGATTTTAAATTGGACTTATGTTGGAAACGAAGTTTATAAGGCTATTGTAACATGGGATATTACTGAAGGCGGACAATCCAACCAGGTTTTCGTGGATGGTACAATGATTCACCTGACCCGGTGGCCACACCAGGAAGACGAGGATTGGGCTTTGATCCCGACTTTTGCATATGCCGATAAAGCAAAAGAAATAGGGACTCATTCGGTTTTACTTATTGACGAAGAGTTTAAGGATACCTCTGGAAGATGGACAGGTTCAAAAATTTGGTTTAATAGTTCCCATATTGGAACAAATAAACATGGATATGATGGAAATGGTTTTTCGGCAGCCATAACCTTTACGAGTGGGAAAACAAATACCTTGAAGGTGACAGAAACGGGAACTGAATCAATTTATGCCAATGATCAACATTATGGCATTGGAAAAAACACTCAATATTACCTTTTTGATCCCTCGCCGGAAGGAGTTTATGCCACGGGAGGACCGGCAAATTTATTGGCTCGCGGGGAATGGTGGAAAAATGCGGATACATTATATGTTCGATTTCCTAATGGTGAAGAACCTGCCAGTGACAGTTCAGCGATAAATCTCGTGGAAATTAAAAAGAGGGTTTGGGCATTCCTTCCTTCAGAAACCAATGAATATTTGAAAAATAATACCATTAAGGGAATGGAAATTTTTGCGGCATCCATTACCACGGAATTATATTTCTTAGATAGGTATGATATTGCTACCGAATCATACAACAACCTATTTGATAGTTTATACTTTAAATATATTTTTCATACCATAGACCTTTCCGGTCAAAATCATAAGTATTGGATGCAGCGTTCAGGTTTCATCTTGAGTGGATTGAACAGTATTATTCAAAATTGCACCTTTGAATATAGTGCTTGTGCGGCTATTTCTGCCATCGGTAAGGGACACAAAATATTGAAAAACAGTTTTTATCATGTCAATTACCAGGAAAATGAATCCGGGGCTATTAATGGGGGGCATTTAGGATATCTTTACGACCCTGAAATCGGGTACAACTTTTTTTACAATAACCCGCACAAGGTGATTGCCATGGGGTTTATTTATTGTTCAGATCCCGACAATGAAAAAGCTACTTCACGAATTCATCATAATGTGATAAATCGATTCATGACCTTGGCTCATGATGGTGGGGCAATAAATTTTAGCGCGGGAAGAGACTGGCAATGGACAAGGGTGGATCATAATGTTATATTTGATTCCCCGGGGCCTGGAAGTAAATATGCACTTTACGTGGATTTTGGCGGAAATCTAATATTGGATCATAATGTGGTTTGGAATGTTCTTGGTCCCGGATTAAACAATAGGTTTGACGATCCTATTGGT
>CAZOSQ010000323.1:0-4542 GCA_964582245.1 uncultured Bacteroidales bacterium
CAATCGAAATTAAAAGTGTAAGTTTTCTTTTCATTTTTTTGTGATTTTGGTGTTTGAAATTCGTTTAAATGTGAAGTTACTTGAACTTAATATTTGTGAAGCTCACCGAAAGTATCATTATTAATCACTAATTTGTTATTGCTTATTCTGCCTATTACTTTCCCCGGAGAAAGCGTAGCATCTATCTCGCCTTTTAATCCTTCACGAATCTGTCCATCTCTGTCGATCCAACCAAACTCACTTCCCTCCTTCTTTACAATCCAATCTTCATCAATTGTGAAAATAGTAGCTTTATGAGGCCAGGAGAATCCCAAAACTTCTCCATCTTTCGTAGCAATCACCCTCCCGTTATACGGACAAGCTTCTGATGAAGCTTTTTTAGACTTATCAACAAAAGCTGTATCCTGATAGACATAAATCATTGGGGCAAAATTTATAAACCCGAATTTCTGTACAGGAACCAATCCGGGGCTAATCTGCTTTAACATAAACACCAAAGGATCTCCGGGCACTGCAACCAACATGCACATAAGACTGCCAACACCCCCGAGTTTGATAATCCTGAGAATTTGTGACAACAGGTAAAAAACCAGAAGGAGAATCGGGGCGACCACAGGAAATAGAAACACCGCAGAATCATTAGCCTGACCACCAGCAACTGCAACAACCAGCCAAACCACTCCGGCGAAGAAACTCCTTAACAGATTTACGATAATGGTTTCTTTCAGTAACAAACTTTTTATATTATTGAACATAGCTTAAAATAATTTAGTTACCCCTACTCTTAAGGCTTTTCGGGTTCCGCCATTTTATTTTATTTTTCTAATAGTATTCAATTTCTCTTTCAACTAAATATGCGGGGTTTTCTGCATTTTCTTCATAATGATATTGTTTTATCCAATTTTCCTGATCATCTAATTCATATTTGTAAATCCATTGATTTTTTAGTACTAGGTTATCCTCATCTAATTTCAGCTTTTTATTTCGTATTCTGTATTCTTTTCTTGATAAGGGTAGGTGATTTTGGTCGTAGGATAAAGTTGTCAGCTCATCATCAAATATAAACTTGTGTTTTATAAGCACCCCTCTCTCATATGTGTTTTTCTCATCAAAAGCCAGCTCTCCATTGGAATAGTAAGTTTTCGATTCAACTAAATTATTGTTTTGATCGTAAGAGTTAACTTTTTTTGATGACAAAGAAATTGAACCTTCAGCGTTTGTACGATAAGAATTTTCTGCTATACAAAGCCCATCAGAATTGTAGTACAAGCTATCAATATCTTCAAAACTGTAATTTGGGTATTCTGATTTCCTAACTTTCAATTTATTGGTTTCATCATAAAGATAATTTTCAATTGAATGGCTTTTTGCATACACTCCTTTTTTCTCTATAGAGCGAACTTCTCCATTATCATCATAAGAATAGTGTTTTTTTTCTATCAATTCAAAATCTGAATCTGCATAATGCTCCTCGACCAGGTTACCCTGCTTATTAAATTCCCTATAAGAAACAAAATAATCACCTACATTTAAACTTTTCTCACCTTTAATAAATTCTCCGAATTTGACTTCTACCTTATTAGAGGATTCTTTAATAGATTTTACTTTGCCTTTAAGGTTTAGCTTTTCCCAATCATTTGCAGGTTTTGTTGAACCTCCTCCTGATGAACAAGATGAAATTAAAATTAACGAAATGAGAAGGTAAATAACCCCCAAAAACATATATTTAATTTTTTTCATAATTTTAATTAATATTAATTTCTCCCTACTCTTCAGGCTTTTCGGGTTCCGCCCCGTTATTTTAAAGTGGGTTCTGGCCTCCACTTTATTGCTTTTTTTTCCGATACTATTGTCAGTTCCTTTTTTGACCGTTGTTTGATTACTTAACTTCTGTACAGACTGTAACTAATTAATGCAGGATCTTTCAAAGCCTTCTTGTCAAGTCACCAAGCCTTTAGTTATACCGGATTTATTTGTCATTTTCAGTTCTCTCCATGATAACATAATAGCCATTTGCAGTTGTATAAAGAAAAAGAGTAATAATTAATATCAGCAGCCTAAATATGAAAAGAAAAACATTTCCACTATCTGCTGGAATTATTTGCACAACTCGCCATCCATTTAAATTTTCCTTTTTTATCCTGCTATTAAGCTTTTTTTGTGGAGATGATCCAAACAATCCAATCAAACCACCTATTAATGTAACATTTAAGACTTTATTATTTTGGTCTGATGTAACGTCAACATCGTCTCCTTGATTTCTTGTTTTAACAGCTGCAAGGATAATAACAGCTATAATTACAAGTATGAATAAAAATAATCCAAAACCACCGCCCCCTTCTTGTGGAGTCATTGAAGAAAGAAATGGCGCAATAACAATAAAATAAATGAGATGTATAATATTTTTCATACTTTTTGAAATTAAAATTCTACCCGACTCATAAGACTTTTCGGTTTTCGCCCCTGCTTTTTTTAACCTGTACAGGACAGGCGCAGTGTTTTTTTGAAAGGACGCTGCAAGCCTTTTTCCTGTTTTTAAAGGCATTTACCTTACGAGCTATCACAAAACGTGAAGATATTTTTCATAAACTTATGTTTTGAATGAATAAAAAATGAACTCTGGCTATTGAAACATACCGCCACTCAAGCTTGCTATCCATTCTCCGTAGTCATCTTTCCGTAGTTTAAAATCCGAAACCTTATCGAACCGTTTTACCTTTCCCTGGTTAAATGGATCGTTCAACTCTGCACTACCAATCACCCGGATTTTAACCGGCCAGTATTCGAGATCTTTATTGTAATTACCCCACTCAACCACTTCAACGCTGGTTATTTTTGCGTTTCTGCCACCCATCATGTTTCCTACCCAGGAAACGGGGACGTGGTTTTTCAACTTAATCCTAACCGCTTGCTCTACTTGAGATGTGTCCGGTTTTGAAGTGCAGCCGATACACAGAGCAATTAATGAAATGACGAATACTAAAATGAATATACCTGTTATTTGTGATTTCATTTTCTTGCTATTTGGCTTTTACTTTATCGGGGCTTTTAACTACATTACGCTTTGCGTAAATAAATTTATACCCTGCATTTATTTGTGAATCCTTAGCAGATGAAATAGTAAATTTCATCACCTGTGTGCCTGAGCCTTCTTCACCATAATCTTCATCTTCAGGATTAAAATAACCGTTGTAAGGATTTGAACCTGATGTGGCTGAAACCAATTGACCCTGATACCAAGCAGTAACTGTAAAATTGGTTTTTGATGACACATCACAGTTGGAATAAAGATCGACACGCACTATGTAGGTTCCGTTTTCAACAATAGATTCTTCGCTATAGGTAATGTTTTCGTTATTTATGTTATCAATCTCACACCCTGCATTGGAATCCACATCCAGGTAGCCGCCATTCTCAGATTGATCCATCCCGTAGTAAATCTCTTCTTCACTGGGTTCGACCAGGTGTAAATCCACATCATTTTGCCGATCCCATGAGCAACTTACCTGAAGCAGGCCTGTACCGGCTTCGATCCGGGATACTGTTATGGTTTCATGAACGCTTACCAAACCCTGATTGTCGCGAAGGGCTAGGGTAATAACAAAGGAATCCGTTTTAAAAGTCTGGCTGAATAAAAGGATGACCAGAATCTCCGCATCCACCGATTTGAGACTTTCAAGCGGCAGATAATAATAGCCCTTTTCGCCTAGCACACCAATCAAAACATCCTTAACTGATGAAGTTGTTTCGATGGTTAAAGGATTGCTTCCACCTTCCAATACAGAGGCGTTTCCATTGAGAGCATTAATAATGGGTGCTTGTTCGGATTCAGATTCCGCAGGAAAGGTGGCATTTTCAAAATTGCCGTTTTCAACTGTGAAATATGATTTCTCAATTTCGTTGGTCTGCTCTTCATCATCTTCTTTTTTACATCCCGTAAAAACCAGTGATAATGCCAGGCCCATAAAAGCCATCAATAATAATCTGTGTGTTTTCATTTTTGTTTGATTTTTATTTAACGTTACTAAAATCTTTGCATTTTTTTTCAGTGTCACCCACCTCTTTACATCATATCCGGTACTGTCAAATTTTTGATTAAACCAAAGAATATCCACAATTATCACATTTAAAAGTATATCCCGGATTCGTTGAACCGCATTTTGGGCATTTCCAACTTTTATCTCCTTGTGCAGTAGATTCTTCATTCGTGTGAATTGCCGGGTTTTCGGCTTGATACAAAGAATTTCGCGACAGCGTTTTCACCTGGTTTTCGATATTACCCACCGAAGATGCCAGCCTGAAAAACAAAATCCACGCTTCGCAGATAACTCGCCACAGCAAATTTCCAACTACTATAATCCCTAATCCAGTAAAAATTTGTATCGGATTATTGTTCCCATAATCAACAATATATACTATTCCTGCAATAGTTATCGTAATAGCACCCAGCACATAAAGCACCTGGATAAACGATAACGAGATAAATTTCCTGAAGGAAAAAAAGTCGTTGAATGGTGTTGAGTTTTGATTGTTCATGATTTT
>CAZOSQ010000324.1:0-4542 GCA_964582245.1 uncultured Bacteroidales bacterium
ACATCGGCAGGTCCTACAGTCCTATATTCGGATCCAAAATATGACAAGAGCGATGAAGTTTTGCAAAAGCTAGGTTATAAAAATTAAATTATTTATTTTTGTAAAAAATTTTAACAATAAAAAAAATGAAAAAGTATTTTAAATTTATCCCGTTTTTGACAATTTTATTTTTCTTTGGAATAGTAAATGGCCAAAAGAATTATAAATTTGGACACATTAACACCCAAGAGTTATTAAATATGATGCCTGAAAAAGACTCTGCTCAACTTAAATTTGAAGCTGCTGCTAAAGAATTGGAAGAAATGCTAGCATCCATGCAAAAAGAACTTGAAAAAAAGTATAACGAGTATATGGGTAGAGCAAATGAAATGTCCGATTTGAAAAAACAAGTAATGGAATCTGATATTCAGAATTTACAACAAAGGATCCAAGAATTTCAAGTCACGGCAGAACAAGAATTACAAAAGAAAAATTCAGAACTGATGCAACCGGTTATTGAAAAAGCACGAAACGCTATTGAATCTGTAGCCAAGAAAAACAGTTTCACTTATATTTTTGATACTAGTCCAGGTGTAGTGTTATATCATTCACAAGATAGCCAAGATGTATTTCAGATAGTAAAAAAAGAATTGGGAATTGAATAATAATTAATTGCAAATGATTTTTAAGCCATTCTTCATCATGAAGAATGTCCTTTTTAATTTGTTATGTCACAAACAGAATGTCCTATAGGAATTTTTGATTCAGGCGTGGGAGGATTAACTGTAGCCAGTGCTATAAAAAAAGTTATGCCAGGGGAAAATATTATTTATTTTGGTGATACGGCACATTTACCTTACGGGGATAAATCAAAGGAATCTATTATTTCTTTTTCTAAAAAAATAGCGGAATTCTTACTTTCCCGGAACGCAAAAATGATACTGATTGCCTGCAACAGTTCATCAGCCAATGCTTATCAAGCGGTTAAGGAATATGTAGGTGACAATGCCATAGTCATTGATGCCATTGATCCTGTTGTTCAATACATAAAAAATATAAAGGAAATCAAAAAGTTAGGTGTAATAGGAACAAAAAGCACTATTAGCAGCCGAGCATATGAACAAAAATTAAAAGAAGCCGTTCCCTTGATGGAAGTACGTTCAATGGCAACTCCTCTTTTTGTTCCAATGATTGAAGAGGGTTTCATTTACGATGATATTAGTAACGCAATCATAAGATCATACTTATCAAAAGAAGAATTAGGCAAAATTAATGCTCTTATTCTAGGATGTACGCATTATCCAATCATTAAAAACCAAATTAGCAAGTATTACGACTTTAATGTTGAAATATTTGATTCCGCATTGGTTGTCGCAAATTATGCCAGGGATATTCTAGCGAATAAAAAAATGATTAACCAAGGAAATTTCGCTTCACAAGAATTCTTTGTTTCAGATTATACAGATTATTTTGAAAAAATTTCGAGAATGTTTTTCGAAGAAAAAATTATCCTATCCAAATTAAACCTTTGGGAATAAATGTTAGAGGTTCAAGTATAATGCTTTTCATTCACTAAAGTTTCTCGGAAACGTTGATTTCTCCTTCCATTTTACCTTGAAAATTCCTTCCACTTAAGAAATGACTAATGGGAAACAGCGTAATGAATGATCAATTGCTGGAGATATCTTTAGTAGCTCCTTCAACATTCAAAAAAAATGGAAATTGACTTCCTAAAAGACAAAAGATTTGTTATAAAAATGCTAATTTAGTATTCTTTATTATTACATTATAAAAATAAAGTTTAATTCTTGTGAAACAAATATTTGGAATTGCAATTTTATTTTTCACTTTTTTATTTTTGCCTATCCAGGCACAGGAAAAATATTGGGTTTTTTTCACCGACAAGCAGGGTGTTTCCTTTGATCCTCTCTCCTACTTTGATGCTCGAACAATTGAAAAAAGATTAAGAAATAATATCTCCCTCTATGATACTACCGATTTCCCGTTAAATAATGATTATGTAAATAAGATTGCTTCTTTTGGTGAAATTATAATGAAAAGCCGCTGGTTTAATGGTGTTATTACTCTCCTAGATAAAAAGGAGGTAACAATAATTCAAGGACTATCTTTCGTTAAAAGCATTACTCCTATCGAACCATCGACATCGCAAATATTAATGGATAAAACATCTAACCATGATAATGATTTCTTGCAATTATTAAAGAATCAAATTTCGGTGATGGAAGGAGAAAAATTTGAAGAAAAGTCATTTAATGGAAAGGGAATAAGGGTAGCCATATTTGATGCCGGATTCCCGGGAGTTGATAAATCACCGTTTTTCCAACATATACGATCTGAAAACCGGATAATAAAAACTTATGATTTTGTTAAAAAACAAGAGAATGTATATGGTCATTCAAGTCATGGTACAATGGTAATGGCATGTATCGGGGGCATTTTTGAAGGAAAAAAAATTGGACTTGCCACTGGAGCAGAGTTTCTGCTGGCACGCACTGAAACATGGACCGAATGTTTTTCTGAAGAGGAAAATTGGCTTGCAGCGGTTGAATGGGCAGACAAGAATGGTGCTGATATCATTAATAGTTCCTTGGGATATACCTATCATCGCTACTTCACTACTGATATGAATGGTGAAGAAAGCCTAGTTGTAAAAGCTGCCAATTTAGCTGCACGAAAAGGCATGTTAGTTATCAATGCCAATGGAAATGACGGTCAAAAAAGATGGAAGATTCTTTGTACACCAGCTGATGGTGATAGCGTTCTATCAGTCGGTGGTATAGATCCCTCGGATCTTTATCATATAAATTTTAGTTCTTTTGGTCCTACAGCAGACTTTAGGATGAAACCTAATGTTTCAGCATTTGGGAAAGTATATACTTGTGGAAAGAAAAAAATGAAAACAGCTTATGGAACATCTTTTGCAACTCCATTGGTGACAGGATTTGCAGCTTGTGCTTGGCAAGCTAAACCTGGATTAACAAACATGGAACTATTCAAAGAAATTGAAAAATCAGGTAATCTTTATCCCTATTTTGATTATGCCCATGGATATGGAATTCCACAAGCATCTTTTTTCACTGATTCTACGAAGAAAGTAGTACAACCTACATTTAACCTTATCAAAAGAAATGATTCCTTAATCATTTCTCTTGATAAAGATTCTAATAGTTCAAGACTAAATAGGTATGTTTACTACCACATAGAGAAAGAAAATAAAGTATTAAAAGAGTATTTTGTTATTGATCCGGTTGAACAAAATGAGTTGGTAATTCCTTTATCAAATATAAAAAGCAGGGAAAAAATTCGTATTCACTACAATGGTTATACAATACTACATGAAATTCAATAAAATGAACAGGTAAAAAAAATAAAAACTTCATCCCGTCCCTGGGCGGTTCCCCGAATTAATCCGGGGCAAGCTATCAGATCATTATAAATTTAAAATATATTCTAATGAAAAATACAAGATTTTGTCTCACTTTTCTAATTATTCTACTATTTACCCTTAATATAAGAGCACAAGAGGTTTTAATGAATGAAGAAGTCAAAGATGAAAAAGAACGATTACAAGAAGGTCCTAACCTAGAGAAATTCTGGCACCCTTATATTTCTTTTGGATTAATCACTGATTTTGATGAATCTGCCGGTGCAAGAATAAATTTGGGTAGATCTTGGTATTTTCAACTAGGTTATAGGCAAAAATATAAAATTTCAGAGTACTTTTCATTGGGTTATGATTTATCATATTCCTATAAAACATATAACCTGACACAGGAAAATGAAAAAATTTTTCCTACAGATTCCTTGTATAACAAGGAAAAAATTAATTTTAATAATTTTGGACTGGAACTTTATACTCGATTCAACTTTTCTAAAAGAGGTGATCAACTCGGTACATATCTTGATATAGGACCTTATATAAATTGGGCTTTTAACGTGAAGAATGTTATAAAACAAAATGATTTTCCTATTGATAATTTAGCAAATCAAAAAATTATAACTTATAAAAGGTTACAATATACTAGAAATTATAATTACGGGTTAAGGGGAAGATTAGGGTTCAGAAAGTATATTATATTTGGAGAATATCGTTTATCCAATATAATACAACAAGATTTCCAGTATCCAGAACTCCCAAGATTAACCCTGGGTCTCCAATTTGCCATTTACTAGTGTCATGCCAAATAGAGAATGCCAGGTAAGGCAATGTTACTTTTAGTTTATTGTTAAATAAAAAAGTAAGGAGCCGCGGCTTACGTGAGTCTTTTTTAGGAAGCAAAAACTAAAAAGAACGAGTCATTGTGCGATTGATTATGCTTTCCCTCGGCACCAAGAAAAATATTTTAAGTGAAATTTTAAAATTACAGGATAATAACATTTATTTTTTGTTTTTACTATAATAATCAATGGTACCCGATTAAAAATCGGTTTATTTATTTTGCCCTCATGCTCTCTTTCGCTATTGCTTCAGAAGAGTAAAACCGGGCGTCCATTTACTTTTTTCCTCCAGGCTTTGCCCCGCTGAAGCTTCGGTGAAAGCGC
>CAZOSQ010000325.1:0-4533 GCA_964582245.1 uncultured Bacteroidales bacterium
CGGTGCATTGCAATCTTCTGAATGGGGCACTACCTATGCGGGGCATTTCATGCTCGAGGCCGAGAAGAAAGGTTATTCGTTACCTTATGGTTTTAAACAAAGCTGGATTAAGTATCAGCAAAAAGCCGCAAAAAGCTGGAACGAAAATCAAACAAGGTATTTGAACGACTTTCAGCAAGCATATCGATTATACTCGTTGGCTCTGGCCGGTAAACCTGAAATGGGATCTATGAACCGGTTGCGTGAAAAAGGGAACTTATCCTTGCAAGCAGCTTGGAGATTGGCAGGAGCTTATGCATTAGCTGGACATGAGCAAGTAGCCAATGAAATCATTGCCATGAAAAATATTGATGTTGAAGATTACCAAGAGATGGGGAACACCTTTGGATCTAAGGCACGTGATCAAGCTATGATCTTGGAAACACTTTATCTTTTAAAAGATTACGATAAAGGAATTAGCCTTTTAAAAGATATCGCAAAAAAACTGTCAAGTGATAAGTGGATGAACACACAGGCTATTGCTTATTCACTAATTGCTATATCAAATTTTGTTGATGGATCGGGAAAATTTGGTGGACAAATCAACTATTCTTATCAATTTGATAATAACAAATCTATCCAGGTTAATAGTAGTACAAAAATCTCACAAGTTCATCTTGATGTTTCCAAGCAAGACAGGGGAACCTTAAATTTTGAAAATACAGGAGATAATTTGCTTTATGTACGGGTAATCATGTCAGGAAAACCCTTAAACGGTGATAAATCATCGGCAAGCAATAACCTATTGATGAATGTTGCTTATAAAAATTCTAATGGCGAATCCCTGGATATTTCAAATCTTAAGCAAGGTACTGAATTCAAGGTGGAGGTTACCCTCAAAAATCCTGGAACCATGGGAAGTTATCAAAACCTGGCATTGCAGCATGTCATTCCTACGGGGTGGGAAATTCATAACCAAAGGCTTGCAGGAATTGAAGGTGCTGGACAAATTGATCAACCTACTTACCAGGATATCCGCGATGATAGGGTCTATACTTATTTTGATTTGGCAGCAGGTGAATCAAAGACTTTCGTGATATTTTTAAACGCGGCTTATGCGGGTGAATATGTCAAACCAACGATTTATTGTGAGGCGATGTATGATAACCGTGTAAATGCTAGGGAAGCCGGGGGAAATGTCAAGGTAAATTCACTTGAAAAATAAATTAGACAAAAAAGTCGGTGAGTCGAAGGAGTTTGAAAAAATTTTTGAATTATATTAATAAGGTTTGGTTCCCTTGGGCACTCTCATCCATGAACCTTCTTACTTCTTGGACTAAGAGAATAATAAGAAGTAGATTTATAAAAAAATACAGATATATTATCTTAATTTTTTTATTCCTGGGTTCATTATACTATTTTAGTCTGCCAAGTGAACTATTCAAGGATCCTACTTGCACGGTCATTACCTCCCGAAAAGGGAAGTTACTTGGTGCATTAATTGCAGGTGATAATCAATGGCGTTTTCCCTCCAATGGAAAAGTTCCCCAAAAATTCGAGCAGTCCCTATTAACTTTTGAAGACAGGTATTTCAAGTTTCACCCGGGCATTAATCCTGTTTCTATCGCCCGGGCACTAATTCAGAATATCAGGAACAAGAGAATCGTGAGTGGGGGAAGCACTATATCTATGCAAGTAATCAGGTTGTCACGAAAAGGGAAAAAGAGAACCATCAAAGAGAAAATAATCGAGATGCTTTTAGCTACCAGGATGGAATTAAGTTTCACGAAAGATGAAATACTCTCCATGTATGCTTCTCATGCACCCTTCGGTGGAAATATTGTAGGAATAAATGCGGCTTCATGGCGATATTTTGGGATACCTCCCAGTAATTTATCATGGGGGGAAGCAGCTACCCTGGCTGTTTTGCCAAATACTCCTTCACTGGTTTTCCCGGGAAAACAACAGGAAGTTTTAATGGAGAAAAGAAATCGTTTGCTAAATCAATTATTCGAACAAGGCACCATAGATAAAAGTACCTGCTACCTAGCTAAACTAGAACCTTTGCCCGGACGTCCTCGTCCATTGCCAAGGGAAGCACCGCATTTACTCGTTTCTTTGCACAAGATAAGAAAAGGGGAATATATAAGGACGACCATAGATGCTGCCTTGCAAAAACAAGTAAATTATTTCGTGAAATCTAGGGCAGAAGTACTTAAACATAACGGGATCCATAATGCTGCTGCCATTGTTATCAAGGTAGAGACAGGCGAAGTTGTAGCTTACGTGGGGAATACCCCCGCACTTCACGATGAAAATCACGGGAATGACGTGGATATTATTACTTCTCCCCGTAGCACGGGCAGCATTTTAAAACCCCTTCTTTTTGGATTAATGCTTGATGATGGTAAACTGTTATCCACTGCTTTAGTACCAGATATTCCATCCTACATCTCGGGATTTATGCCACAAAATTTTAATTATTCATATGATGGGGCTGTACCAGCCAAAAAAGCTTTGTCCAGGTCCTTAAATATTCCCGCGGTATTAATGCTCAGGGATTTTAGTGTTCCCAAATTTCATGAATGCTTGAAGAATTTTGGAATAACAACTTTTCAAAAACCTTCATCTCATTATGGATTATCCATGATCCTGGGGGGAGGAGAGGGTACATTATTGGAGATATCCGGTGTTTATGCTGGATTATCTCGTACTTTAAAGCATTTCAATGACTTTGATGGAGCCTATTTCCATGATGAATTTCGGTTGCCCAAGATAACCCTGGATATTCTTCCCGGGGAAACCCATAAAAAAACATTATCAGGTAAAAAAAATCTATCAGCAGGAGCTATTTGGTTGACCTACCAAGCTTTGTTAGAAGTGAACAGGCCAGAAACAGAAGAAGGGTGGCAATTTTTCAATTCCTCAAAAGAGATTGCATGGAAAACAGGTACTAGCTTCGGGTTTAAGGATGCTTGGTCCATAGGAACCACGCCTAATTACGTGGTAGCCACCTGGGCAGGTAATGCCGATGGAGAAGGGCGGCCCGGTTTAATAGGATCAAAGGCTGCCGCCCCATTGATGTTTGAAATATTTAGTTTTTTGCCTCATTCCAGGTGGTTCGATATGCCTTTTGATGAGCTAATCGAAGTTCCTATATGTCGAGAAAGTGGATATAAACCTTCTATAAATTGTAATAATATTGATACCACCTGGGCCATTTTACCTGGCTTAAGAACAAGTGCTTGCCCTTTTCATAAGATCGTTCACTTGGATTCAACAGGTTCTTTCCAGGTAACAGGGGAATGTTATCCACCCAATTTCATGAAGCATCAACCGTGGTTTATCCTGCCGCCCGTGCAGGAATTATATTACCTGGAAAAAAACCCGGTGTATAAAAAACTACCTCCTTTCTTTCCCGGATGCCCAAGGGAAGAGCAAAGCAAGCCCATGGAATTGATTTATCCAAGCACTAGATCCAAAATTTTTGTCCCGGTGGATTTAGATGGTAAAAAAAGTAAGGTGGTATTTGAAGCAGCCCATCGTGATCCCGGGAAAATTATCTTTTGGCATCTTGATAATAAATTTATCGGCCAAACAACTTCTATTCATCAAATGGCAGTTTCACCTTCTATCGGCAAACATGATCTGACCCTAGTGGATGAGGATGGAGCAATCATTTCTACTACTTTTGAAATAATAAATAAATAAGTGCTAAACTTGGAATTTATAAAACCTAGTACGGTCGAATATCTTTAAATTATTCTTAACTTAGTAAGTTCATTATTGAACTTGTAAAAAACTGATAATTAGCCATCCAGAATAGTATGATTGACCAGGAAACAACAGATAAAATTTATTCCACTGTTGATATAGTAGAAGTAATTTCTGATTTTGTCCATTTAAAGCGATCTGGGGCAAATTATAAGGCTTTAAGCCCATTCACAAATGAAAAGACACCGTCTTTCATGGTTTCTCCTTCAAAACAAATTTATAAATGTTTTAGCTCGGGAAGAGGGGGAAATGCTGTTAATTTTTTGATGGAACATGAGAAGTTTACCTATCCCGAAGCACTTCGTTATCTTGCCAAAAAATATAATATTGAATTAGTCGAGAAAGAAAAAACTGCCGAAGATATTGAAAAAGAAAATGAGCGAGAAAGTATGATGATAGTTACTTCATTTGCTCAAAAGTATTTTTCTGATATGCTTATCAAGCATGAAGAAGGTAAAGCGATAGGTTTAAGTTATTTTAAGGAAAGAGGATTTAATCAAACTACTGTTGAAAAATACCAATTGGGTTATAGCTTGAACAAAAGAGATGAATTTACCAATGCGGCTCTAAAAGCTGGCTACAAGTTGGAATACCTGGTAAAAACAGGATTGACAATACAAAAAGAAGATTACAAGTTTGACAGGTTCAGTGGCAGGGTTATTTTCCCAATACATACACTTTCGGGGAAAGTAATAGGTTTTGGTGGAAGAATCCTGAAAAAGGATGATAAAATGGCCAAGTACCTGAATTCCCCTGAATCAACCATCTATCATAAAAGCC
>CAZOSQ010000326.1:0-4516 GCA_964582245.1 uncultured Bacteroidales bacterium
CAAACAAATATGCCAAAAAAAATAAGCTACCCTTAAAAGGCAGCTTACTGAGAGAAAATTGCAGCCACAAGAGCTGAAGGGAAACCAACGGCACAGAACCGCCAATGAATTGAAAGCGGAAACGTGCGGAACTTTGAATATAGGTTACAAGCCACCAGCCAGCAAGCCTACGGCGAAAAATACAATAAAACATAATGCCCGTCATGGCACAGGTTGGGGGGCAATGATGCAAGGGCAGACCAAAAAATACTACCCGGAGGAACGGAGGGTGGAGATTTTTTGAGGCTGGCGAAGCGTACCCTTGTCAGCTTTGCCAACCATACCAGTAACTTTGCTATTATGTTTTGGTGTATTTATTGCAGTATGTTGAATATTAGAAGAATAGGAAATAAATCAAATTATACATGCAAAATTATCTTCTAATAAAAAAGTTTTATATATTCGATAATTAGGTGATTATAATCTAAATGGCAAATCATAAACTTACTACATGTTTACCTCTTAAATAATATGTAACAAAAGGTAGACTTTTATCTAATCGATAATAATCTTAATCTATATCACCAACACAATTAACAGCTCATCATGCAAATGATGAACTAAATATTAATTTAAAAGATTACAATTATGAAACACTTTGGTGAATGTAGCTTATGCTTACAAGAAAAAGAATTGAAAAATTCACACATTTTACCGGAATTCATGTATCAGAACCTTTATGATTCTGATCCGAAGAGATACTTTATTTTTAAAGCAAACAAAGATGGTTTTCTGAAATCCAAACCTAAAATAAAGCAGAAGGGTGTTAGAGAACATTTGCTATGTGATGAATGCGAACTTAAACTAAGCAGGTATGAAAATTATGCCACTGAAACAATTTATGGGAAAAATTTTAGAAATAAGGCATATCAAGTCAAAGCCATTGAATATCCGGATATGCAACATTTTATTCATGTCTTTGCAGGATTTGAATATTCAAAATTTAAAATTTTTCTTCTATCAATACTGTGGAGGATCATTATTTCAAAAACCTTTAATACCCCACCAATTGAAGATAGTATAGTTGAGAAATTAAGATATTCAATTTTTGAGGAGAAACCTTTAGAGGAAAACGATTTTGGATGTTTAATTCAATTAATAAAATTTTCAAAAGAGAAAAACGCAGATGGATTTATACTTTATCCGTATGTGACCATAAATGAAGGAAATTTTGTATTAAATATACTAATTGATGGTTTAATGTATAGTTTTTACATTAATTATTCGGGTACACCTGCGGAGACACAAATGTTTTTCCTACAAAAGGATGGAACAATGACTATTATTGGAAGGCTTCTTTCAAATGATGCAGATCTTTGTAATAGGATTAAAATTGTATTTAATGGGTTTAATGCAGGTTAAACAGCCTTGAGCTAAACGGCTGGACAGTGGCTGCAATGAGTGAAGAGATAACGAAACGTTTTGCGGACACTGGCCAAGCATCGCGAGCCGACTGCGAGTGGAGCCACCGGTGCCAGACTTGACGACCCGAAGAATGAGGGTGGGGGAGGGCTACTGTTTACAGCAAGGGGCTGGCGTGTGTTTTTGTTTTTTGCCTGGATACCATTAAGAATCAATTATAGTCAGCCGGGCAAACACAAAAACCATGAAAGTCCTGCAGCCGGTGGCGACCAGCAGGCGAGCCTAACACTTGCAGCCGGTGGACTGCAAGCGGCTGAAAGGAATGTAGCCGGAATGAAACGGAAGGTGTTGAGGATACGAAGCCCTGAAGTTGAATGAAGGCGAAATGAGTAAAGCGGCTTGCAGGACAGAGTAGGCTGCCGTGACGATGACGATTGAGCCGCAAGGATTGTGACAGCCTAACGATAGTTACCCGCAGGGCATTGCATTTTTTGCCAATACCTTAAAAATTGAAGTATATTATTGGCAAATATTGCAACGGGCTGGCGCAATACTTGCCGAAAGAGGAAGAGGAACACCTTATAACCTGTCCCCGGGTTAGTTGTTTTACGGAATATTTTGATATATTTGCTTTTATATTTCTCTAAATATGAATATTACCAGTTACATAGCATCAAAAGAAAGTGCCAGGGAATTATTCAAGTATATCCTTGAAGAGGATTTTCATTTCAATGATAATGACACTATAATACTATATGAGAAAATAATCAAAAAACACATCGACAAACTTATAGATGAATGCCACTTTTTTGCCGAATTTCCCTATGTAGATAAAGTATATAGAGATAGTTACTATCATTATTTTTCCTCAAAATTAACTCCCTATTTGAGAGATTGTGCCCGTATCTCCATTTTTAATAGTGAAATAACCATGGATGATTTTAGGGATGCTGAAAAGATTACCAAGTTACAAGAAAAATACCTTGGGTATTTTGTATTAAGACCAACTTCACCATTTTTAATCGGAAGAAGTTTTATATCTCCTAAGGCTTTAAAAGAGAATAATTTTATTTGTTGCACAACCAAACAAAACACCACAGCCAACTCTGTTAAATTTGAGGTTGAAGGATTTCCTCATTCTTCCCAGGATACAGAAACAATTTCTTGTGCAGAGACTACTATTTGGGCAATTATGGAATATTTTTCGGGAAGATATGCTGATTATAAACCAGTTTTACCTTCAAAGATTATTGATACATTAAATTTAGTTTCTTCCGAGAGACAAATACCATCAAAAGGATTAAATATTCAACAGATGTCCTTTGCCTTAAAGGAGTTTGGTTTTGGTACAAGGATATATAGTTCCAAAGAGTATGGGAAGGAGTTTGAGGCACTTTTGAGTTGTTATATAGAATCGGGAATACCTGTTATTGTTGCAATGGAAAGCATGCCTAATCACACAATAGGACATGCCCTGCTCTGCATTGGTCATGAGGTAATAAATGGTACGGATATAGATAAAATACCTGAATATATTTTTACTAATTCACAATTAAAAAATAAAGCCGAATCAAAAAACATACATTTCTATGATACCGACTACATTGAAAAGGCATTTATTTTTATCGATGACAACCAGCCTATTTATCAAAAGGCCTCATTAAAGAAACCTGCTTTGCATTATGATGGTGAAGATTGGAAAAGTTGCCAAATAACCCATTTTATAGCACCTCTTTACCAAAAAATGTACATGGAGGCTTTTCAGGCTAAAAGTTTTATCTACCGTTTTTTACTGATAGGCCCGGAACCATTAAGCAACAACAAATCAATTCTTATTAGATTCTTCCTGGCATCCAGCCGGACATTTAAAGACAGTATGGCAAAAAATAATAGTATTACGGCGGATCTGAAGGATTTAATACTGGAAAAACAAATGCCAAAGTTCATTTGGGTTGCCGAATTATCAGATAAAGAAAATTATAAGAAAAAGCATGCAAATGGCATTATAATTGTTGATGCTACCGAGTCAAATATATATTTTAATAAGCCCCTGATTTTAGCTGCTTATGAGGATAAAATAATTGACTTTGAGAAAAATACGAAAAAATTAAGAAGTAGAAAGTTAAGTTTCGAAAACTTTTGTATATTTGAACAAAATCTAAAAACTATAGGACATGTTCCAAAGAATTAGCAAATCTGAAGAAATTCAAGCTAAATTATCCAATGAAGGAAAAGTCACCTATTTGGATGAACCGAAGCATAATCAAGCTATTGAAGTTATGAATGTTTCAATGGAGAATGTACGCCGGGATTTTCAATCAAAAGATCAAAATTCCCAACAGTCTGCAAAATCAGTCAAATTAACAAGCTAATAGAAAGGAGTGCGATGCGCTCCTTTTTTTAATAAAATCATTTTTCACTAAATGAAAGAATAATCTTTTATCTGAGTAACTACTTTATTAAGAATACCCCGAACATGGTTATAGTTTTTGTCATCCATAAATTTAACAAGCCTGTATTTAAATTCAATTTCAATTTCATCTTTTTGTTTCTCAGGAAATTTTTGATGTTTTAATCTGAATTTCTCCCATTTATTTTGATATTCTCATAATCTTTAATTACTTTATCTTTATCAAAACTTATTACTTCACATCTATGTGAATCATCATTTCTAATTTCGCTTAAAAACGTAATCCTGAAAGTAAGGCAAATGTTTATCGAAGTAAAATTCTTTCTCAAATAGATACACAAGTACATTTATATCTAAATCACGAATTTTTTTGAAATGAACAAGTCTTTCAATTGTCTTCCAACGAGCTTTAAAACCGGGATTGTTTGCAAGTAAAAAAAGTAGTAGATTTTGAATTTCAGGAAAACGACGCCAATAAAAATAATTAATAAGATTTTCTATTTGATGAAAGGCAGCCGTACAAAAAGAAATGAATTTATCTTCAGGTGAATGTACTTTGTCAAAATTTTAATAAGGATATAAACTGATACCACCCACCGGTAAAAAATGATATCACCTCTTTCAAGATTTTTTCAATTATTTACTATATACCTGAATGACATTTACAAAATCTAAGTTTACCATAATACTTTTTATCTAATTTTC
>CAZOSQ010000327.1:0-4499 GCA_964582245.1 uncultured Bacteroidales bacterium
TTTATCCTTTCCTCGTAATCAATAAAACTATTGATATATCTTGTATCATAAAAAGAAAATTCTTTCATTTCATGTTCATATTGAAGGTCATCGTCAACAAATACTTTTGCCGAATATATCCCGCAACGATTGGAAGAACCATTTAGGTAATCGTACGCTTCAAAACCAATTCCAATGGAGCCCGTGGTTGTGATTACTTCATTGCCTGCTAACTTGTATATTCCTTTGCTTCCAGTAGCTTTAAAAATTTGTTTTTCATGTTTTCCATTTATGATAGAAGTAGAATCCATTGGATATAATGTAATTAGAAAAAAAACAGGTGCAACATTATCCTTTATGAGAGGGTCAAACATCAAAACATTTAAGGGAAATTCATTTCGGGTATTCCTAATTTCATAATGAAGATGTGGGCCGGAGGAACTTCCTGAATTTCCAGCGTATCCTACTATATCCCCCTTTTTTACCACGAACTTAAATTTTTCAAGTTCCAAATCAAGGGTGTGGGTTTGGTGCTCGTACTGGTAATTTTTTACAAACGAGGCAATTGACCCATTAAAATCTTCCAAGTGCGCATATACGGTGGTATAGCCACTAGGATGATCAATATAAATAGCTTTTCCATAACCATTTGCCTGAATACGTACTCGTGAAATATATCCATCTGCAGGGGAGTAAATTTTTTCACCTATCTTACCTCCTGTTTTTATATCAATCCCGGAATGAAAATGGTTGTTTCGTATCTCTCCAAAGTTCCCCGAGAGATAAGCAGGACCTTTTAAAGGTAATTCTGAAATAATATTTATTCCAGTTTGAGCATGTAAGCATACTGAAAAAACAAAAAGAAACGTTGTAGAGAAAGTTTTGGATAAAAATTTCATGAGTAATTAAATTATCTGGATGTTATTTTTTTACTTATGTATGATAACATATTAATCAACTAATCTATTATTTTAAATGATTAAATTTTTATTCAATTTTAAACCAGTTATCTTATTAAAGAGATTAATGCTTTTACCTGTTTTTTTTCTCTTTAAACAAGGGTTTTATGCCTGCGGGGTTTTAATAAAAATAAATTAAGGTATTTTTTTTTAATAATTAAAGCTATATTATATTTGTATTAATTAAAAAATAAAAATGGATCAAAATAAGAAAGATATTATTATTAATTTAAAGGAAAAAATTACCGGGATAATATCTTTATATGAATCCAGTAAATACGAGGTTGAAAATCTTAAAAAAGAATTAGAAAACTTAGAAATTAAAAAGAAAAATTTAGAAAAAAATATTTCAGAGCTTGAAAATAAATATAATTCTTTGAAATTAGCCAAAACCTTAACCGGTTCAAAGCAAGATAATGCAGAGGCCAAATCAAAGATAAACAACATAGTGCGGGAAATTGATAAATGTATTGCTCTTTTGAATAGATAAATATGAATGATAAACTTTCTATAAGGGTTAACGTGGCAGAAAGGTTTTATCCTCTTAAGATAGAGAGGAAGGACGAGGAAACTATTAGGAGGGCTGCAAAACTAATCAATGAAAAAATATTGCAATACAAGCAGAAATATACAGATAAAGATACTCAAGACTTCCTTGCAATGGTGGCATTGCAATATGTTATCAAGGTTTTGCAAAATGAAGAAAACCAGGAAGATGACGAACTAACTAAGGAATTAAACTCTTTAAACGAAGAGCTTGATCTGTATATAAAAAGTATTGAATAGTACGTTCTTTATATAAAATATAGTTTACCCGCATTATTTCTTCAGAACAGGCTTCATTAGCTGTGAACTTGTATTTGTATATAAGCTTCCAATGAATGGTGTATGAAGAAATTATGCGGGTTTTTTTTTACTTTTTATTAACATTTAAATAATATTAATATGAATATATCAATGGTAATAGCAGAGATATCTTTTTTTACAGGGGGATTGATTGGTGGGATTTCATTGTTGATTGGAGCCGGATTAGGCTTCTTTATTAACCAGTTGTTATTGAAAAAACGCTCGATTAACATAATTACTAAGGCGCAGGATGAAGCCGAAATGATGAAGAAGGACAAGATTCTTCAAGCAAAAGAGAAATTCTTGCAGTTAAAAACCGAACATGAAAAAGTTATTAATGACAGGAATAACAAAATACTCGTTGCTGAAAATAAAATTAAGCAAAGGGAGAATTTGATTTCTCAAAAAATGGAAGAAAGCCAGCGAAAACTCCAGGAAGTTGAAGCTATACGTAAGAATTTGGATACCCAATTAGAGTTGGTTGAAAAGAAGAAGGAGGAATTAGGGAGAAGTCATCAACAACAAGTTGAGCAACTTGAAGCTATATCCGGATTATCGGGAGAAGAAGCCAAAGCTCAATTAGTCGAATCATTAAAGGATGAGGCAAAAACTTCAGCCATGTCTTATATTAACGAGATTATGGATGAAGCCAAACTTACTGCCAATAAAGAAGCGAAGAAAATAGTTTTAGAAACTATACAAAGAGTTGCTACCGAGGCCGCAATAGAAAATTCAGTGACTGTATTTCATATTGATAATGATGAATTAAAAGGAAGGATTATAGGTCGTGAAGGACGTAATATACGTGCACTCGAAGCAGCTACTGGTATTGAAATTATAGTGGATGATACACCAGAGGCAATTATACTTTCAGGCTTCGATCCGGTGCGTAGGGAAATCGCAAGACTGGCATTGCACCAGTTGGTCACTGATGGACGTATTCACCCTGCTAGAATAGAAGAAATTGTTACAAAGACTCAAAAGCAAGTAGAAGAGGAAATTGTTGAGATTGGAAAACGTACCACGATAGACTTAGGGATTCACGGAATTCACCCGGAATTAATCCGCTTGATAGGAAAAATGAAATATCGTTCATCGTATGGACAAAATCTATTACAACACTCGCGCGAGGTAGCCAATCTTTGTGCAATTATGGCTTCTGAACTTGGTCTTAACGCCAAAATCGCCAAAAGAGCAGGATTATTGCATGACATAGGTAAGGTGCCTGATGACGAACCGGAAATGCCGCATGCTATTTTTGGAATGAAGCTTGCCGAAAGGTATAAAGAAAAACCTGAAGTATGCAATGCCATTGGATCTCACCATGATGAAATAGAAATGATGTCTCTCATTTCCCCTATTGTGCAAGTTTGTGATGCGATTTCAGGTGCACGTCCGGGAGCAAGAAGAGAAGTAGTGGAGGCTTATATTAAGCGGTTAAAAGATTTGGAAGCACTTGCTTTATCCTATCCCGGTGTTACCAAAACTTATGCAATACAAGCAGGTAGAGAATTGAGAGTAATCGTTGGTAGTGAGAAAGTTTCGGATAAAGAAGCGGAAAGTCTTTCTTATGATATAGCCAAAAAAATTCAGGACGAAATGACATATCCCGGGCAAGTAAAAATCACGGTGATAAGGGAAACAAGGGTCGTTAATTATGCCAAGTAAAATTTTAGAAAATTCGACAGTATTGGTTACTGGTGGAGCTGGGTTTATTGGTTCTAACCTAGTTGAAGCATTATTAGAAAATAACAACGCGGTTGTGTGCCTGGATAATTTTTCAACTGGAAAGATGCAAAATGTCCAACCCTTTTTAAATCATAAAAATTTTAAGTTATTTGAAGGGGATATTCGCGATCTAGACACTTGCAAGAAAGCTGTTAAAGGGATGGAATACGTGCTTCACCAGGCAGCTCTCGGATCCGTACCTAGATCAATTAGTGATCCTAAAACCACGAATGATGTTAATATTGGCGGATTCATAAACATGTTAGTCGCGGCAAAAGATGAACAAGTGAAGAGATTTGTTTATGCTGCCAGTTCCTCCACGTACGGAGACCATCCCGGTTTACCCAAAATAGAAGATAAAATTGGGAACCCGCTTTCTCCATACGCAATCACTAAATACGTGAATGAATTGTATGCCAAAATATTTTCAGATTTATACAAAATAGAAGTTATAGGTCTCCGGTACTTTAATGTTTTCGGGAGACGCCAAGATCCTGATGGGGCATATGCCGCGGTCATCCCAAAATTCCTGAAACTTTTAATAGACCATTCACAGCCTGTAATCTATGGGGACGGATTGCAATCAAGAGATTTTACCTATGTTGAAAATGTTGTTCAAGCAAATCAACTTGCAGCAGTGACAAATAATCCCGGGGCAATTAATACTGTTTATAATATTGCAGTAGGGGAACGAACCAATTTAAATGACTTGGTTTTTAACATGGTAGATCTTTTGTCCACGTATGATAAAAAAATAAAAAATATTAAACCCAACTATTCTGAAGATAGACCAGGTGATGTTAAACATTCCTTAGCTTCAATTGAAAAAGCCGGGAGACTATTGGGATACAACCCCAGGTACAAATTTTATGATGGTTTGAAAGAAGCCATAGATTGGTATTGGAACCATTTAAAATAATAAAACTAGAGTTTTAAGCACAAAATTATTAAAAACCTCCTGTTGTAAATTACGGGAGGTTTTTTTGT
>CAZOSQ010000328.1:0-4493 GCA_964582245.1 uncultured Bacteroidales bacterium
TAGGACGCCAGGTTTTCATCCTGGTAACAGGGGTTCGATTCCCCTACGGGCTACAGCCGGTTAATTTAACCGGCTTTTTTTTGGGGTAAGAAAAACAGGAAATGCGGGAATATCTTTTATTTGTTAAAGGTTTTTATTGAATTAAAAAGAAGAGAAAATTAAGTAAATAAAAAATACAGATTAAATAAAAAAAGGAAAAATGAAAGAACCATTTTTTCCTTTTTTACTTTTATAAATGTTTCTTTTTAATTACTGGTTATCCAGTATTTGGAATAGTTCGTCAAGTTTTGGGGTGAGAATAATTTCTGTTCTCCTGTTTTTTTGCCGAGCCTCGGTTGTATTTCTTTGATCGATTGGCAAATGTTCGCCTCGTCCCGCAACTGTTAACCTAGTGGGGTCAATGGTTGAATTATCTAATAAAATTCGCACAATTGCCGTGGCTCTTAAAACACTTAAATCCCAGTTATCTTTCATTACCGGTCCTCCTCGCAATGGTACATTATCCGTGTGCCCTTCGATCATGATATTGATATCCCGATTTTGTTCTAGTACCTTGGCTAATTTTTTTAAAGCTTTGACACCTTTAGAGTCCACATCTGTACTTCCGGAATTAAAAAGTAGTTTTTCATCCAAGGAAACATACACTTTTCCATTTTTTTGGGTGACGGTTAATCCTTCATCTTTGAATCCCAGCAAGGCATCCAGCACTTTGTTTTTTAGGGCATTGACCAACGAATCTTTCCGGGTTAATATTTGTTGAAGTTCAATTAATTTCTCGTTTCTTTCTTCCAGTTCTCTTCTTAATTCATCCAAATTATCCTTTTTCTCGTTTAAAGCAAATTCCAATTGACGCAATTCTTTTTCTTTATCTTGCAGTGTGGCATTGGCTGATTCAAGATCCGATAACATTTTCTTTGAATTTTCAACGTTTCCCTTAATAAGTTCATCCCGTGATTTTAATAACTCGTTATACCTGTAATTAAGTTTGTTATAATCACTTGTTAACCTTTCTATTTCATTTTTCCTGCCAAGGCTGTCTTCTTTTAATTTTTCAATATCATCGTTCAGGTGTTTGTAGCGTTCTTTCATTTCGGTATTTTCCACCTGCAATTTTTCGTTTTGGCTGATCAATTGATCCCTCTCCCCTGTAAGTTTATCATTTTCAACCTTTACTTCTTGGAAATGAGTGACTGGAACACATGAGAAAAAGGAAAACAAGAAAATTAATAAAATCGTGAAAGAGTTATTTAACTTGGTCATAGTAAAAAAATTAGTTTATAGAAAATAGATATTTGGATATTTTTTAGAATTTTATATCATAATGATAATGCAAATTTAAGCATTATCCAATTCAATTATTTTACCGGGAATATATTTTAATTTATCCCATAATTCTTTGCACATAAGTCCTTAATGCGCAATAAATACATTTTTTTTCGTGTTTCATCATAATAAAATTAATTTTATTCCTTTCAGTCATGAAATCGCTTCGCTAAGTTCAAAGGTATGATGGAACATCCATGTTAATGATTTTATTATAAATGTGTTTGTGTTTTGTAAACATGGATGTTTCATAATGAGAATTCAATAAATAAACTGTAATTAATTACTCATTATTATGTAAAATAATATTAAACTCATTGTCTTGTTATTTGTTAATTATTCCAACATGGAGAATAAGTGAAACAAAAGAGATACAATATGTTTAATTTTAGGATAAGCCACGAACCAAAATTTATATTTTCTTATATTCATTCTAAATGATAACCTGAATCACATAATAATAAGAATATTTTTTATATTTGGAAGATAAAGACATTTCAGTATTTGATGGATAAATTAGAATACAAGTACCTGGACAGGATTAATTCACCGGAAGATTTAAAGAAACTTGATTATCACGAGTTATTACAAGTTAGTTCCGAGTTGAGACAATTTATTATTGATGTGGTTTCAGATAATCCTGGCCATTTTGGAGCAAGTTTAGGTGTAGTGGAGTTGACAGTGGCATTGCACTATGTTTTCAATACCCCTTATGATAAATTAATTTGGGATGTTGGCCACCAGGCTTATGGTCACAAGATTCTCACCGGCAGGAGGGAAGTTTTTCATACAAATCGTAGGTTAAATGGGATAAGCGGTTTTCCTCGCTTAAGTGAAAGTGAATTTGATGCTTTTGGTGTTGGTCATTCCTCAACTTCTATTTCGGCTGCCCTGGGAATGGCAGTTGCCGCCAGGGAAAAGGTAGAAGACAGGCAAGTGGTAGCAGTTATAGGAGATGGTTCTATGACTGGTGGAATGGCATTCGAAGGTTTAAACAATGCAGGTATTGAAAAAACAAACTTGCTAGTGATTCTCAATGATAACAACATGGCCATTGATCCAAACGTGGGTGCTCTTAAAGAATACTTGGTAGATATTACAACTTCGCAAACATACAATAAATTTAGAAACGAGGTATGGAACTTGTGTGGTAAATTGAAGAAATTTAGCCCGATCAGCCAACAATTCATGCAGAATCTTGAAAATGGATTAAAGGCTATTCTTTTCAAAAGCAGTAATTTATTTGAATCTCTAAATTTTCGGTACTTTGGACCCGTGGATGGACACGACGTGGTTTATTTATCTAAAATCCTGGAAGATTTAAAACATATTCAAGGTCCTAAACTTTTACATGTTATTACTAAAAAAGGGAAAGGCTATATTCATGCTGAACAGGATCAAACCGCTTGGCATGCCCCGGGAAAATTTAATAAATTAACGGGTGAAATATTAAAAAGAACCTATGATAAACCTCAACCATTAAAATACCAAGAAATTTTTGGACACACGATCCTTGAACTAGCAAGGTTGAATGAAAAGATCATGGGAATCACGCCAGCAATGCCTTCAGGATGTTCATTAAACTTGATGATGAAAGAAATGCCCTGGCGAACTTTTGACGTGGGTATAGCCGAACAACATGCCGTGACATTTTCGGCTGGATTGGCTGTTAGCGGGTTTTTGCCCTTTTGCAATATCTATTCTTCTTTTATGCAAAGAGCATTTGATCAAGTAATACATGATGTGGCTCTTCAAAATCTACAAGTAGTTTTTTGCCTGGATAGGGCCGGGTTGGTTGGTGAAGATGGACCAACCCATCACGGGGCTTATGATATTTCCTACATGCGCATGATGCCTAACATGATCATTGCTGCCCCAATGGATGAACTGGAATTGCGTAACATGATGTATACCGCTCAACTTAAAGGCAAGGGGTCTTTTACAATCCGGTACCCGAGGGAGAGGGGAATATATCCTGATTGGCAAAAGCCTTTCGAGGAGATCCCCGTGGGTAAAGCACGGTTGATTAAGGAGGGTACTGATATTGCTGTACTTTCCGTGGGTCATACAGGCAATTATGTCAAGGAGGCTGCTGGTTTACTTGATATGGAGGGAATATCTGTTATGCACTACGATATGAGGTACGTGAAACCTATCGATGAAGATGTCCTTCATGATGTAGCTAGGCGCTTTTCAAATATAATTACCATTGAAGATGGAACCATCATCGGTGGATTTGGTTCGGCCGTTTTGGAATTCTTTAGCGAAAATGATTACCGCGTGCAAGTAAAACGTCTTGGAATTCCTGACCAATTTGTCCAACATGGGAAAAAAGAAGAATTGGAAACTTTATGCGGGTATGACACAAGCGGGATCGTCACAACCATCAAGAGCATAATGAAGAGAAATATTTTCTCCAAGGTAGGATAGAATTTCCTTTTTATTTCAGGTCTAATCCATGTTTCCCGGAAAATTAATTGTACCAAGTGAATATTTGAATTGCAGGTTGTACCCTCTTATTATTTGTATTATTAAGGGGGAATAGCAATGTTTTTATGAGAACAAGTATAACTTGGTCACTACCTGTTAATTACTGTTTAAGACCAGATTTACAAGTATTCGTTAAACCAATTGGCAGCTAATCGTGCCACTTTAGTTAAAGTCCCGGGTTCTTCAAACAAATGTGTCGCTCCGGGTATTATTTCCATTTTTTTCTTGGCTTCAAGTTGGTCGAAAGCAGTTTGGTTCATCTGTATTACGGGCATATCATTTTCCCCGACGATTAATAAAGTTGGTGAAATGACTTTTCTAATGATATCCAATGCTAAATCAGGTCGTCCTCCCCTGGAAACAACTGCTTTTACAAGGTTTCTTTTTTTTGCTGCTGCTTTTAACGCGGATGCAGCACCTGTACTGGCTCCAAAAAGACCAATTGGCATGCCCATGGTATCGGGAAAACCAGCCATCCAATCAATGGTTTCAGATAATCTTTTTGTAAGAAGCTCTATGTCAAATCTTTTTTCGTAAACAAGATCCTCGTTTTTAGTCAATAAATCAAATAGCAGTGTACTTATTTTATTTTCCTGTAGTATTTCTGCCACGAAATTATTTCTTGGACTATTCATACTGCTCCCACTTCCATGAGAAAATATTACCAGTCCTTTTGAATC
>CAZOSQ010000329.1:0-4436 GCA_964582245.1 uncultured Bacteroidales bacterium
CTATTAGGGGAAATATTTCCAATGCTTCCAATTTATCCCAAGGTTTAATGTTTAAGGCTTGGAATTCCGGGGCATATGATGAGGAAAGGAAAAAGAAATTCAGCACTTTAAAATCTAGGTACATAATTGTAAAAGAAGTTTTACAAAATGAAAAGTATACAAAATTCTTTCAACCTTTTCCTTTTAATTCGGGTTATTTTATATGTTTAAAACTAAAAGAAGGATTAGACGGGGAAAAATTAAGAAAACATTTATTGGAGAAATATGATACAGGAATTATAAATTTAAATAATATTTTACGGCTGGCATTTTCATCTGCATCACCTGGTGAAATACCAACATTGTTTGAAAACATTTACCAGGCTTGCAAGGATTTAAGTATGCGAGAAAATTAAGAATGAAAGGTAAATATCCCATTTTTTACTATCAAATCTCATGAAAAAACATGACTCATCTCATAACCTTTTTATTTTTTGCTTTCAATAAATCATATATCTTGCAACTACAAAAACAAAAAACCTTTTCAAGGTTTTACCCCATGAGACCCGGGAAATTTATTCTCCCGGGTTCTTTTATTAACTATTCTTTTTTTTCCTGAAAATAAACAAAATTGTCCTTTTTTATATTTATATGGAAGTTAAATATCCTATTTAGGGAAGCATCTTGCGGGAAAAGGCACACGGGATACATTAATGGATGGAATCAACCATGCTGAATTAATAAAAAGATCGGACACGAATTGGACAATAATGCGTGCCCCCATGCTAAATGAAGATCCCCCAAAAGAAAAAATAGAAGTAGGTTATGTAGGAACAATAAAAGGATTCAAGCTGACCCGGGAAGATTTAGCTATATTTATTCGTGATGTTATTCCCCATAAAAAATACTTCCACAAGATGCCTTTCCTAACGAATGGATAAATTCAAGATATCAACTTATAGTATTTATAAATATGCAGTAAAATGAAATAGATATATTTTTCGTTTTACAAAAAAACTGTAAAAAAGAAAAAATAATTCGTTCGACTACTAATAAATATACAGGTTTGTATTTTTTTTTTAAGCCCGTTACCTCATTTTTTTGATTTCAATAAAATTTGTTGTAAAATTGAATAAAAAACTTTCTTGGGTATTTCGGTTATACTTTATTTTTTTACCTGGTAGCATCTTTTTATAAAGGATTAGAAAGAACCAGTATTTTTACTAAAAAATTCACTAAAAAAATAACATGACAAGGAAAAACAAAAAATATCCTGCCGCCAAAAAAAATTTAAAAGTGCCACCTAAGGATTCTATATACAACCCTAACAACTTGATTTTCGGGATACTTATTTTAATTTCATTCATATATTATGGAAATTCCATATCCAACGAATATGCCCTTGACGATACTATCGTTATAACCGGTAACAAATTTACAACCATGGGATTGAATGGTATTATTGACATTTTCACCCATGACATCTTTACAGGTTATTATGGCGAGGATAATAATATGGTTGTAGGAGGTCGGTATAGGCCATTATCAGTTGTCACCTACGCGATAGAATATGAACTTTTCAATGCAAATCCACATGTCAGCCATTTCATTAATATCCTTCTTTACGCCTTCACGGGAATTTTAATAATCATCGTACTAACCCGGTTTTTTAGAAATTACCGGTTCAACAAATGGTTCCTATCTATTCCTTTTTTAGTTTCAATTATATTTATTATTCATCCTGTTCATAGTGAAGTCGTTGCCAATATTAAAGGACGGGATGAAATTTTGTCTTTGATGTTTTCTTTACTTACCCTCGTGTTCGTGATAAAACATTTAGATAGCAAAAAATACAAGCCGCTTATTTTAAGTTCTTTATTTTTCTTTTTAGCCTTGTTATCAAAAGAAAATGCCATAACATTCCTTGCTGTTATTCCACTAAGTATCTATTTCTTTACCGACCACTCACCCAAGAAGAATGGGAAAGTTTTTATTTCCCTGTTTATAGTAACCGCTATTTTTTTACTACTTAGACAAAACTTCCTTCCTGCTACCAACGAAGAACTAGCCAAGGATATAATGAATAATCCATTCGCGGGTACATCTTTTGGCGAAAAATATGCTACTATTTTTTATACCTTGCTTATTTACTTGCGTTTGTTATTCTTTCCCCATCCCTTGACATTCGATTATTATCCTTACCACATTCCCATCATCCAATGGAGTGGTAGCATCTGGCCCTGGCTTAGCCTTGCAATTCACCTTGGACTCCTGGTTTACGCGATAAGAAAGTTTAAAACAAAAAGTGTATTTTCCTTTGGAATTCTCTATTATTTAGCAACGCTTTCTCCAGTATCTAACTTATTCTTTCCCATTGGTGCTTTTATGAATGAAAGATTTCTTTATATGCCATCCATGGGTTTTTGCCTAGTAATCGGTTATTTCTTAAGTTCATCTTTGAAAAAATTCATACCACATAGCCAATCATATAAATTTGTTGTATTGGTTTCCATGTTAGCAATTGTTTTATTATCCGGTTTTAAAACGATCCAACGAAACCAGGCATGGAAAGATAATACCACCCTGTTTCTTACAGATGTCAAAACTTCCTCCAATAGTGCGAAAAGCAATGCTTCGGCAGGTGAATTTTTGATTATTAAGGCCCAGGAAACCAGTTCACCTGAGTTAAAAAAAGATCTTTATAAAAAAGCTATTAATTACCTGCGAAAGGCTATTGAAATTTATCCAAAACATGGAATAGCGCTGGTTAATATTGGTGTAGCATATTATAATTACAACAAAGATCTAGATTCCGTGATGCATTATTATAAAATGATCCTGGATATTAATCCTAATGATCCCAAGGTACACGGACATTTACAAAAGATGTTAAATAATTACCAAGACAATGAACATAAAATACGGGTATTAGAAAAACTTCATGAATATTCTCCAAACCAATACTACATCAATTTGAATCTTGGGATATTAATAGCAAACCACCAGGGAAATTTTAATAAATCATTGCCTTACCTGGAAAAAGCAGCTTTAATAAATCCCAGCTCGCACGAGCCGTTTTTCTATTTAGGTACTTTTTATATCAAATTTGGCAAGGAGACTAAAAAGGCAGTTAAATATTTTGAAAAAGCTCTTGAAATAAACCCTGGAATTGTGGGTACCTATGAGAATTTAGCAGTGGCATATTATAACCTGGGAAATTATTATAAAGCAATTGAAATTTTGGAGAAAGCCCATAAAATGAACCCGGGTAATAAAAATATTTTAAACAATCTTTCCATTATTTATAAAAAAACCGGTCAAAATAAAAAAGCTGAAATGGCAATAACAAAGGTTAATTCTCTTGATTAAAAAATTCTCTTCCTTAAATTTTCGGGTAGAACGAGGGAGGTAACAATCTGCTCTACCCGGAAATTTAAAAAATTTAAAATCTATATTCTCTTTGGATTTATGTACGTGATTTTGATTGCAAATTCCTCGATGCATATGATCCTAATCGCTATAACAGGTTAATTCAAAATATTGTAAAAAAAGTGTTATTTATCAATAGAATATTAATATAATACCTTCCATTTCAAGGAAGAAGATAGAATTAAAAGGTCTTTAATGATTCAATGCATTGGAGCAATTACTATCCCCAGTCACTTCATTTCTACAGTTGCTTCTCATTGTTTTTCTAGATAAACGATCAACTTGGTTATTATACCTGCAAGAATCAGTATCTAATTTTTGATGGGCTTTTATTTTTATAAATTGAATACAATGAGATTCTATTTGTTTAACCAATTCTTTTACCAAATCAGCATTTTGCACCAAAATTCCCTTATTGGTCATATAATTCCTCTGTTTAAATTTTTCCTTTCGCCCGGGAATTCCGCAAACATACTGACTATCGGTATATATGATCAATTCTGCATCGTATTGTTTTTTATCTAGGTATTCAATGGCTTTTAGTACAGCCAATAGCTCCATCCTATTATGGGTAGTATTTTTCTCTTCACCTTTAATTACTATTTTTTCATCCCCCATTAATAAAATTGAAGCCCAAGCCCCGGATTTTTGCCGGGTATGACAACTACCATCAGTATATATTTCTATTTGCTGTTGATTCAATATAAATTCAATTATAATTTGTTAAAGATAAGCTTATCTAAGAAAAAAACGATTATTTTTCTCTTTATTTCATCATAATAAAATTAATTTTATTCCTTTCAGTCATGAAATCGCTTCGCTAAGTTCAAAGGTATGATGGAACATCCATGTTAATGATTTTTTTATAAATGTGTTTGTGTTTTGTAAACATGGATGTTTCATGTGTAAATAATTTTATATATTAAGGTCACATGGAACATCCATAAAAGTTATTTTCATCTTTGTTTGTGATTTTTTAATCATGGATGTTTCATCATATAATAATTTGTATTAAATTGGTATGATGG
>CAZOSQ010000330.1:0-4429 GCA_964582245.1 uncultured Bacteroidales bacterium
GTGTGGGTGATATGATGCTTGGCACCTCTTTTCCATCAATCTCTTACCTTCCTCCAGGTGATGACTGTCATCCTCTCATAGAGGCTGTATTACCCTTCTTGCAAGAAACGGATATTACTTTCGCAAACCTGGAAGGATGCTTAAGCGATGATTGTCCTGTTGTAAAAAAATGTAAGGATCCTTCTATTTGCTATGCTTTTAGGACACCAGAAAAATATATATCCTGTTTTCAAGAAGCTGGTATTAACATGGTTAGCCTTGCCAACAACCACGCTGCTGATTTTGGCATTTGTGGCTTAACAAAAACCATGAATCTTTTAGATTCCGTCAACATTAAATATGCAGGATTATTAAGTCACCCCTTTACCATCCTGGAAAAAGATAATGTAAAATACGGTTTGTGTGCATTTTCGCCTAATTATGGAACTTGCAACATTACCGATTACCAAGCCATGCAAAAAATTGTTTCTCATCTTGATAAGGAATGTGATATAGTTATCGTTTCTTTCCATGGAGGTGCCGAAGGTTCCAAGCATGAACATGTAACCCGGAAATATGAAATGTTTTACGGTGAAAACAGGGGTAACGTTTATAAATTTGCTCGACAAGCCATAGATGCCGGGGCGGATATTATTTTTGGTCATGGTCCTCACGTGACCAGGGCAATAGATTTGTACAAAAACCGCTTTATTATTTATAGCATGGGAAATTTTGCCACTTATGGTAGGTTTAACCTCAGGGGAGTCAATGGTATTTCCCCCATCATGCACGTGGAAGTGACCAATAAGGGTGAATTTATAAGAGCAAAAATCATCCCTACCAAGCAAATTGGTAGAGGAATAGTTAAACTAGATGAACAAAAAGCTGTTATAAATAAAATTCGAGATCTTACTAAACTCGATTTCCCAGAACTGGACGTTCAAATAACAGATGAGGGATATATTTATAAAAACAAGTAAAATGCCTTACAAAGAGACTAAAGTCGAAAAATTATATTATTCTATCGGTGAAGTTGCACGCATGTTCAATGTAAACACCTCGCTCATAAGATACTGGGAAAAAGAATTTGATATCATCAAACCTAGGAAGAACAAAAAGGGAAACAGATTTTTCACTCAACAAGATATTGATAACTTTCATGTTATCTTTTACCTGGTAAAAGAAAGAGGAATGACTCTCAAGGGAGCCAAACAAAAATTAAAAGAAAATAAGGAAGATGCGGTGAATAATTTTGAAGTAGTCAAAAACTTAAAGAATATTAAAAGTTTATTACTGGAGATAAAGAACGATTTGGAATAAGTGATTAAAAATGAAAGTAAAAGAAATTGTCTCATTCCTTGAATCTTATGCACCACTTTCCTTCCAGGAAAATTATGATAACTCCGGGTTATTAACCGGATCTCCTTCCATGGAAGTGAATGGCATTTTATTATGCCTAGATACCCTGGAAATTACGATAGAAGAAGCAATTAGAAAAAATTGCAATCTTATTATTTCTCACCACCCACTGATATTCGGGGGATTGAAAAGTCTCACAGGTAAAAATTATGTTGAAAGAACAATAATAAAAGCTATCCAGAATAATATATCTATATATGCTGGACACACAAATTTTGACAATATTTTTAATGGTGTAAATAAAAAAATTGCCGAAAAAATTGGATTAGATCAAGTAAAAATTATTGTACCAACCAAGAAAAATCTTTATAAACTTGTTACCTTCGTCCCTAAGGATCATGCGCAACAAGTTAGAACAGCTATTTTTAATGCCGGTGCCGGCCATATAGGCGAATATGATCAATGCAGCTTCAATGTACCCGGACAGGGAACTTTTCGCGGATCTGACAATACCAATCCCTATGTTGGTGAGAAAGGAATAATACATTTCGAAGATGAAATCCGCTTGGAAACAATCTTTCCTAGTTATCTGCGTTCAGCAGTGATACAAGCACTTATTGATTCTCATCCTTACGAGGAAGTTGCATATGATATTTACCAGCTTGAAAATGAATATAATAAAGCGGGGTCAGGAATGATCGGTATTTTAAATAAAGAAATGACAGGAACAGGGTTTCTTAATCATTTGAAAAATATTTTCCAAACTGGTGTCATTAAACATACGAACCTTTTGGAAAAGAAAATAAAAAAGGTAGCGGTATGCGGGGGTAGCGGGAGTTTCCTGGTAAAGAACGCAATAAATGCTGGAGCAGATATTTTCGTGTCCGCTGATTTTAAATATCACCAGTTTTTTGACGCCGAAAATAAAATTGTAATCGCTGATATAGGACATTTTGAAAGTGAAAAATTCACTATAGATGTTTTTTATGAGATTCTTGTTAAAAAATTTCCTAACTTCGCGGTTCAAAAATCGGAAATTATTTCTAATCCAATTAATTATTTTTAGCTTATGGCAGCAGAAAAAAATAAATCCACTGAAACAATTGAATTATCCGTAGAAGAAAAACTTCACTTGTTATATGAATTACAAAGAATTGATTCAGAAAAGGACAAGATTAAAACATTAAGGGGAGAATTACCCTTGGAAGTACAAGATCTTGAAGACGAAATAGCAGGTTTGGAAACCAGGATAGATAAACTTCAAGGTGACGTAAAAACATTACAAGCTACTATTAGCAACAAAAGAAATGATATTATAAATTCTGAGGGATTAATTAAAAAGTATAAAGAACAGCAGAATAATGTAAGAAATAACCGGGAATATGATTCTCTTTCAAAAGAAATAGAATATCAAACACTGGAAATTGAATTAAGTGAAAAAAGGATTAAAGAATACACCGAGGAAATTAGTGAAAAGAACAAACTGATTGAAGAATCTAATGTAAAGCTGGAAGAAAGACAAGGGGATTTAAAGAATAAAAAGAAAGAATTAGAAGACATTACTTCAGAAACAAGAAAAGAAGAGGAAGTTGTCAATAAAAAATCAACTGAAATCAGCAAACAAATTGAACCTCGTTTGCTAACTGCTTATAAAAGAATCAGGAATAATGCCATTAATGGACTAGCCGTGGTGACTGTTCAAAGGGATTCATGTGGCGGATGTTTTGCAAAGATTCCCCCTCAACGTCAATTAGATATAAGATCCCGTAAAAAAATTATTGTTTGCGAATACTGTGGTAGAATATTAGTCGATGTGGATAATGAACAAGTAGAAGAATAAATTTCACACGTTTAAAAAAATAAAAAAAGCTGCTCTTGAATAAGGCAGCTTTTTTTTATAAGATTATTATATATAAAATTAAATTACTCTTTACCAACTTCCACTGGCGCCCCCGCCACCAAATCCACCCCCGCCAAAACCTCCAAAACCACCTGAACCGGAAGAGAAACCACTATAACTTCCTCTATGCCTTCCAGAAGAAGATGAAGAAATCATGGATAAGGCAACCCAAAAAGGGATATCATGTCCTATGGAATAACGCCTAGCCCTGCGTACTTTTCCAAAAATTCCGGAAAGAAAAACAGATAAAAACATGATTATAATGATAAAAGGAGCAATCCCTGTTCCCTCATTACCACTTTTTTTCATGTAATCCTTATAAGAATACTCTTTTTTAGCGAGATTTTGCAATACACTTATACCTGCTATTATCCCCTCGTAATTCCTATCCTGTTTAAATAAAGGAATTATTTCATTCTCTATGATTCTTTTGGCAATGGCATCGGGTATTATGCCTTCCAACCCGTATCCTACTTGTATAGAAACCTGTCCCCTTTCATTTCCAAATTTAGGTTTCACAAGAATGACTATCCCATTATCGAATTCTTTCTGTCCTACTCCCCATTCTTCCCCAACACGAGAAGCAAAATCATTTACATCGTATCCTTTCAAATCTTTGACTGACAGAAAAACAACCTGGTTGGAAGTAGTATTGCTAAAATCTTGGAGAATCCTTTCTAAATTTTGAGCTTCTGCAGGAGCAAGAAATTGTGCCAAGTCATTTACCAACCTAGGTGGATTAGGCCTTTTAGGCAAATCATTACCATTTATAGACAAGGAAAATAAAAAAACTAGGACAGATGTAATAAAACTTTTAATATGCATGATCAATAATTTTTTCCAAATGAAATATCGTCTGACAACTCGTTCACATCATCCTTCTGGTAAGGGAAATGCTCTTTTAATGACTTTCCAGCCATATGTATACCTTCGCATAATCCATCGACATAATTACCTTCCTTAAACCGGTTGATGACAGTTGTTTTAATTTCGTCCCAGAAATTATCCGGGGTGACGGCATTTATTCCTGCATCTCCTAGAATAGCAAATTTTCGATCTTCAATGGAGATATAAAATAATACCCCGTTTCTTAATTCTGTTTTGTGCATTTGAAGTTTCTGGAAAATATATGTAGCACAATCCAATATGTCTTCTTTACATTTTCTTTCAAAATGGACACGAATTTCACCC
>CAZOSQ010000331.1:0-4383 GCA_964582245.1 uncultured Bacteroidales bacterium
CAAAAGCCGACACTCACTGCAGAATAAGTCCAATTCCCCATGGATGAATCACTAGCCATGCTTTTATACCCAGATTTTGTTTCAGTTTTGAAATCATCAAAATTCATTACCATGCTTTCCGCTGGTGGAAGTTCTGGTGGATCTTGTGATTTTTCACACCCGGTAAAAATCATAGCTCCTATTAAAAAAAGAGGTAAAAAAATACTTGTTTTCTTGGAGAAATTTTTCATAATCAGTTTTTTTAAGTTATACATCTTAATAAAAGTTTTACGAATTACATTTTTATTAGTTATAGATAATACACGTGTTAATCATTTTACCCTGGTTAAAAATTAATTTTTTTTCTATTTTTTTATAATTTCCTGGAAAACAATAAAAAATATATTTATTGCAGTTGAAAAAATTAGCAATAAATGATAAATACAAACAAATTAAGATGTCTTTGATCTAAAACTAAGTTGAGGTTGTTATGGAAAATAGAATACAACAGAAAAATAATGTTTTACCAAAACAACGAATACTTATGATGAAAAAAATTACAATTTGGAACCTTATATTTTTATTAAGTTCTTCGGTTTTATTTTCCCAAAATCTCGTGACAAACGGTGATTTTGAATCTTGGATTGATACTAGAACACCCTCGGGATGGACTAAAATAGAAAATTGTTATAAAGATTCCGACCTATTTTACTCGGGCAACTACGCTTGCCGGCACAAGGGTGGAACAGGAACTAATGATGTCGGGCAGCTTATCCCTATTACCGGCGGGGAATCCTATCGATTGAGTTTATGGTATAACGTGGTTTCGGGAGATGGAACAGATGCAAGAACTTGGAGTTATTGGATGAAGGATAGCCTGGAATTAGACCAGGATGCCCTTAAACTACGACCATTATCTTACTTTATTTCAGATAATCAGTGGCACGAATATTCTGTTTACCTTACTGCTCCCGACACAGCTACTGGTTTATTCTTGGAATTACAGACTGGTGGAGGGTCTTTTACCCATTGGGATAATGTTAGTTTAGTATCTATTCCCGAATCACCTGCCAATTTCTCGGTAAGTGGCAAAACAGGTACTTCGATATCCTTATCCTATGATTTGAACGCGGAAAATGATTCCATCATTATCGTGTTTAGCAGTGGGCCAAGCTTTTCTGATCCTGTTAATTTTCAAATCCCTCCAGATTCTCTAGAGGGGTTTGCAGGTGGAACCGTGCTTTATAAAGGTATAGCCAATTCAATTACACATAGTGGACTATTTGCCGGGGAAGGATACTATTATTCAATATGGTCTTATGATGAAAACTATGCCTATTCAGAACCTTTAACTTTACAGGCATATACAATAACACCGGAACCAGCATCTCATGTAAATAATTTTTCTGGTACTCCAATTTCATTTAATGCCGTGGATTTAAGTTGGAATAATGCCGCGGGATTACCATTACCACAAGGATATTTTATTGTTGGATACATGGAAGGTGTTACCGATTCCTTGATAGTCCAGGACAGTACGGTGTACGTGAATGATATGGACTGGACCAATGGAAGGATTAACTTTAGTTTACCATTTGGAGATACCATGGTGGTACTAAATGACTTGGAACCGACAACATCATACAGGTTTTATATATATCCTTATACCAACTCGGATACCATCATTGATTATAAAACCGACGGGACAATCCCTTCAGCCAACATTACGACCGGCATGGTACAGGCTCCCTCACCCATCCTTCTTTCCGAATTCCTGACTTATCCAGCTCAATTTACCTACGTGGAAATTTATAATCCAACAGATTCGATAATAGATCTTTCTGCTTATTATGTAACCGATGCGACCGTGGAATGGGAGGATAAATACTATTACAATATAGTGAACCAACCTGGCAATGCTGGTGGGGGCACCAACCAAGATTTTCATGCTCAATTCCCTGTTGGTTCAGAAATAGGTCCCGGGGAAGTACAGGTTATTGCCCTGATGGGATCCCAGAATTTCAATGCCGAGTATGGATTTATGCCAGATTATGAACTTTGGGAAGATAATTCTGAAAAAGACACCATTCCTGACATGGAACCAGCCTTTCCTGGCGCAATTACCGAGGGTTTGGTAGCCCCTGCTCCGGGGGGTGAGGTGCTAATCCTTTACTATTGGGACGGAACATCCGATTTGGTGACAGATATTGATTATGTCGTGTGGGGAGATAAAGCTGAAGCTGTTAACAAGACAGGAGTCAGCATTGATGGACCCGATGGTGACGTTATACCTTCTTCTTATTTGCCTGAAACATCTATAATTCAGCAAGATGCTATTAAAAATACCCCGCATACAGGTGGGAATTCATGGCAACGACATGATTTTGATGAAGGCAACGAGTTATCACAAGGAGGTAATGGGGTCAATGGAAGCGATGAAACTTCTGAAAATCTTTCAGAAACTTGGGCTGACCTAGAAATGACACCAGGATTTATTACAGATCTCTGGCCTCCTCAAATCGCGGAATTACATCCTGTAGACAATGCAACAGGTGTTGGACTTGACACAACTCTCGTGGCAGTTTTTGACGATACCATCCAAGCAGGGACAGGAAATATTGTTATATACAATGCTTCCGCTGATTCTATATTTGAACAATTTGCAATATCCTCGTTGGTCTTAACGGATACTTCTGTTATTATTGAACCATCAAATGATTTTCCCGAATCTTCTGAATTTTATGTCTTAATTGATTCCGGTGCTATTACAGATATCTCTGATAGCATGAATGCTGTTGTTATTAATTCAGATACTACTTGGAATTTCACCACGGCCAATATTTTACCACCGGAAATCATTTCCTTGAGCCCCCAGGATAATTCGGAGAACATAAACATTGAAACAGACTTCACGATAATTTTTAACGAGGAAATAACAACGGGTATGGGACAAATTAGGTTAATGTCTACTGTTGAATCCAGTACAGTCGCCATTTTTGATGTTCCCGGTGATGTTGACATAGATAGTAACAAAGTCTTCGTGAATAATCCCCTTATTTTAGAACCTTTAACTGGATATCATATTTTAATTGATTCCGGTACATTTATAGATCTAGCGTCAAATGCATTCACGGGGATAAAATCAGCTACAGGATGGAATTTTACCACGGTGGATACAGTTCCTAGTGAAGTGGAAAATATAGCGGCTCTTCGAGATAGTGCAGTAAATAAATGGTACAAATTAATCAATGAAGTTATCATCACTCATAAAATTCCTGCTCTTGATGTTATTTTCGTCCAAGATAGCACTGCCGCTATCGAGGTTATAAATGTAGATTCGACATTATTCACGGAATTTGAAACAGGGGATGGATTAACCGGTTTAACGGGTGTATTGGATTTTGAAAATGAGTTTTTCAGTTTCAACTTGTTACAGTTTCCCGATAGTGTTTCTTCCACAAGTAATGCTGTTGAACCCATGGCTGTGACTATAACTGAACTAGAAAGTAATTTCAACGAGTATGAAGCCGAGTTAATTCGTGTCGAAAAAATAAAATTTGAAACTGGAAATGAGGTTTTTCAAGCAAATACGACCTATGATTTCATTAACAGCAATGATACAGGTACTTTTTACACGTATGATATTTCCGCGGAATACCTTGGTATGAGCATCCCGGACACTACTCTTTCATTGACTGGAATTGCAATACAACAAGGAGATACGATCGGGTTATTCAGTCGTTCAACCATGGATATGGATACCATTTTAATTGAAAATGTTTCTTTGACGAAATATGGTCAAGTGAAATTATATCCCAATCCAGCTAATGATATAATCCACCTTGAAAATGTAGAACACGTGGGTCAACTTATCATAACCAATGTTCTTGGTCAACAAATGGAGCGTATGAAATTACGGGGAGATAGCAATAAGAATATTTCCCTCAATGGATACAAGGAAGGTGTTTATATCATTACTTTAATTTTTGATAATGATGAAAAAAAGAATGTTAAGTTCATAAAGGAATAAATGAAGTAAAAGTTACAGGTTCATAATCATTAGCCCGGGCAGAATTGCCTGGGTTTTTTTCATTACAAGAAAATGGCACGTAATAATGTTGTGCTTTATCATCTCCTTATTGAATAAAACTAGGCATGAGGATCTGACCTGGGAAATAAATTAGGAATTGGTTTAATATAATTTCACACTACTGACCAAGTAAATTTTAAATAAAATTAAACCCGTTAAATTATTATTGGCTTTTCGTATATTCCTGGCTAATAAAAACTTTCGATGCAATATTCTAACCTGCTTTTTTTAGATGTCTCACTTCAATTGACAACGAATGTCATAAATCATTTATGGCCGTGGTTCTATGATGTGATAAATATATTAGGCTTTAA
>CAZOSQ010000332.1:0-4336 GCA_964582245.1 uncultured Bacteroidales bacterium
GTGTTGGTTTTTAGAAAAAGATTGGATCTATGGCGTTCTACGGTACGATGGCTTATGTGTAATGCTTCAGATATTTCATTCGTGGATGCTCCTTTTGCGAGACACGAGAGGACTTCTTTTTCCCTTTTTGTTAGTTCAATATCAGTCCTGGGGTTTTTAAGTTGAATTAATCTCATTAAAAGTTTTTGTGAAAAATAAGTTTCTCCTTGGATTATTTTTTTGATTGCCACGGTCAATTCATCAAAATTAGTATCTTTTAAAATAAATCCTTTTACCCCAATGTCAATAAAAGTATTATAAAATTCAGCATCATCATACATGGAAAGGATCAATATTTTAATCGTTGGATTTATTTCCAAGGCTTTTTTCGCGGCATCAACACCATTCATCACGGGCATATTGATATCCAATAACACTATGTCGGGTTGATAATTTGGGAGAGCCAAAAGGAAATTACTTCCGTTTTCAAAGTCAGCAATCACTTCGAATTCATCCATCTGGTTGAGAACGGCTTTGAGCCCGTTCCTAAAAATTTCGTGATCATCCACTAAAAAAATGGTTTTTTTCATGAGATTAAATTCTATTTATGGTAATTATTTTGAAAAACTTATTCATATGTATTTTTAGCAAAAGGTGAATCCGTCAAAGGGAGCTTCTGAGCATCCTTAAATAATATAACTTGCGAATAATCCTCAAGATTTCACATCTTATTTGAAAATTTAATTATATCTTTTTGATTTTGTGCACTATATTTTAAAAATCTCTTAAAGATTAATACAATTTTAGCCGGTGTTATATTGTCATTCAGGCGAATATCTATTTCATAGATAGCAATCCTACATCTAATTCAGAAGAATCCTTATGCTTAAACCTATCCCTGTGAATTATGTTTGTTTTTTTACATATTCGTTTCATTGTTTTGAAATAGTTTTCGTGGTTAAAGTAAACAAAAAGCCTTTATTTTTAACTGCACCGAAGCTATAGGTTCCCCCGATGGTAATGGCCCTATTGATGATAGAGTAAAGCCCCATACCGTTTTCTTTGTTTCCAATTTTCTCTTGTAGGTTAAACCCTTTTCCATCGTCATTATATTCCAAAATCAAGTTATTGTCCCGGTGATTTAAATTAATAATAATATGGGATGCTTTAGCATGTTTTAAGGTGTTATTAAGCAATTCTTTTATAATCCGGAAATAAATAATTTCTATGTTAGGGGAAAAGCGGGTATCACCAATAGTCGAGTTAAAACTTGTATCTATAAATTCCCCGGTGTTTTTAATCATGGCGAAAATAGCTTTCTCCAGTCCAAAATTATTAAGGACGTGTGGACTTAAAGCGTTAGAAATTTGCCTGATATTCGTGGTTGTATCTTGCACGAGTTTTTGCAAAGTATCCATAAACTCTATTTTTTTCCCGGGATCTTTTACATTTGGCAGCGCAGAAATATACATGTTTAGGGTCGACATCATGGGGCCTATTTCATCGTGGAGATCTTCTGCAAGTCTTTTACGTTCTTTTTCCTCGGCCTCTATCATACTGTCAAATACTTTTCTTTCCAAGGCTTTTCTTTCGCTTATATCCCTGGCAATAGTCAATATGGCTTTTTTACCTTCGTAGTTTATAAGCCGGCTGTTAATTTCAACGTTTAAAACGCCTTTTTTTCCTGTATTTATATCCAGTTCCAAGGATCCAACATGTTTTTTGTTGATTAATTTTTTTACCCGGAGGTTTATTAGGTCAGCATCCTTTTTGTTTGTTAATGTTTTAATATCCAGTCCTTTTATTTGAGAAGGAAGGTAATTAGTCACATCATAAAAAGTTTTATTGGCTTCAATAATTTTTTGGTTTTCAGGATTAATAATCATGATTGCATCCATGCTGTTATCAAAAATATTACGAAATTTTTGTTCACTTTCTTTTAAAGCTTTCTCGTTTTGTTTTTTCTCTGTTATATCCCTGATCCTCGCCATTAAACCAACGACTTCACCTTTGTTATTTCTTACTTGAGTTCCTATGGTTTCGCCAATAAATGTTAAACCATTTTTTTTTCTATAGGTCATTTCATAAGGATGTTGAATATCGATGGCATGAATGTTATACCTTATTTTTCCTTGTTCTTGGAAGTCGCTGAAATATTTATAAATGATTTCGGAGGATTTGCCGGTGACTTCTCCTGGATGATACCCAAAAAGGTTGCTAAACCCGAGGTTGGTCTTCACAATTTTCCTGTTTTTATCTACAAATATAATGGTATCGGGAATCGCATTAAAAATTTGCTCCAGTTCCAAGTTTTTATCTACAAGGGCCAATTCATATTCTTTTTTTTCGGTAATATCTTCCAATACCCCGTCAAGCCATTGGTTTTGACGGTTTAAATTGCCCGAGTAACGAACCCAAAATTCTTGCCCGTTTTTATTTTTCATCCTGGTTTCAAAATTTCGAATTTCACCCTCACTCAAAAGAGATTTAAGCATGGTTTTCCTGTCTTCACTATCCACGTAGACATTCCAGACATTCGGTTTATCTTCGAGGAAAGCATTTCTACTTTTATACCCGAAGAGTTTAGCCAGCATATCATTTGCTTCTAAGAATCTTTCACCCGAAACAAGTGTCCTGAAAAGGCCTACTTGTGAATTCATGAACAGGTTCCTGTATGTTTCTTCTGCTATTTTTAATTGGTTCTCGGCTTTTTTTCTTTGTGTGATGTTTTCAAAAGAAACTCCAACCTGTTGGTTAGGTAGGGGGAAAGCATTAAAGGAAAATATACTGTTTTTTATTATATTATCTTCGTAAGTAAAATACTCAAATGATAGAAGTTTCTGTTTTTTAATTACTTCGGCAAATAGTTTGGGAATGTTTTTTTTTCTTAAGTTAGGGAATATTTCATCTATTTTTTTATTGATGATTTCGTCCCGGGGTAAACCCAGAATTTTTTCTGACGCCGGATTTGCAGATATTAAACGTAATGAATAATCATCATCAAGATCCTCGATCCAATATATATACAACCCGGTTTGAATGCTTTCAACAATATCAGCAGCTTGTTGAAGGGCTTGTTCGCTAATGTCTCTCTCTGATATGTCCCGGACAAAAACAAGAATTTTACCATCTGGCATTAATGAAGAGTTTTTTTCCACGGAAACGGGTTGGCCATTTTTTTTAATTAAAGTGTTTTTTGAAAGTACGTTAATCCCTTTTATGACCAGATCTAACCTAATAGGTTTTTTAGCGAGATCTTGGGGTAGGAATAAATCATGCAAATTTTTGTCTTCTAATTCCTGTCGGCTGTAACCGGTAATATTGCAGGTGCTTTTATTTACCTGTTTTATTTTACCCGTGTGATTAATGACCAATATACCATCGGCCGCCTCATCAAATAACATCTTGTAATTTGCCTCGCTTTCTTTTAATCTAGTTGTTTTTTCTTGAATTTTTTCTTGCAAGGTTACACTATTGGTCATCTTTTCAGTAAAATCTCGAGTTATTCGGCCAATAAATATTCCTTCAGCAGTATCAATGGGAAATACAGTGACTTGGAAAAATTTTAATTTTTTGTCCCTGGTAAATACTTGTACCTCATACGAGTATCTTTTTTTTACTTTTGATGATAGGTATTGAATGTTTTTATTCTTAAGATCCTTATAAAGTTCATGGTTTTTCATGGCTTGATCATATAGCTCAAAATCTATATTCCATATTTTTTCAAATAGGACATATTTTTTTTCTATACCTGTTAGCTGTTGCATGGAATTATTCCAATCAATAATATTTCCTTCCAGGTCCATTAACAACATCCCTTCGGTTGACTGGTTAAAAAATTCCATGAAAAGAGATCTATGCTGGCTCTTCCTGAGGCGAGAATTTTCTTTCTCCAGTAATCTGCATTTTTCTTCAAGTTCTGTTATTTTGCTCATCTGAAAAATAATAAAGGGTGTAATTTAGGAAAACGTGATTATGGAAATGTTATTTAAAATCTAAAATTAGATATTTAAATTTAATAGATTGAATTTAAACAATTCAAAGGAGTCGGTTGAGAATATAGAAGTTTTTATGATAATTGAACATTATTTATCTCAAAGTTAATAGGATATTTCGGTATAAAACTTACAAGTTCATATTCTTTCTAGTAGTTTATCCAAAATAAATCATGAATTTTAAATCTTAGTTGCGTTTCAACTGCTTTTTAAAGGTGAAATATGTCATTTCGTCAAATTAATAAAAAAATATTGAACCTTTTTCTTGAAGTTAAGTTTAAGGAACTACGGTATGGGGTTAAATATTTCATTAATTAATTAAAAATGAACATATAAGGGAGTCAGTCAATTCAAAATTTAAT
>CAZOSQ010000333.1:0-4334 GCA_964582245.1 uncultured Bacteroidales bacterium
GAAACACGTTTATGGAACCCTTTGGCATTACGCGAGGCTGTTATAAATGCAATTGTACATAATGATTATTCGCATGAAGTCCCCCCTAAATTTGAGATATTTTCTGACAGGCTAGAAATAACTTCTGCCGGGGGATTGGTAATTGGACTAAGTCAAACGGAATTTTTTGAAGGGTACTCTATACCTCGCAATAAGGAAATTATGCGTATTTATAAAGACCTTGAGATGGTGGAATATTTAGGTTCAGGTATACCGAGGATATTAAATTCTTACTCAAAAGATTGCTTCAAATTTTCTGACAATTTTCTACGAATGTCTTTTCCAACCTCTTCCCCCCAAGATACCCCCCAAGTTAAAAAACTAATTCTTGCTATAACCGCGGAGCAGACAAGACAAGAATTACAAAAAGAATTAGATTTGTCTGATAAAAGAAACTTTGTTGATGTTTACCTAAAACCAGCCTTAGACCATGGTCTTATAGAGATGACCATACCTGAAAAACCTCAAAGCGGTAAACAAAGGTATAGGTTAACAAAATTGGGGTATAAAGTGCAAGAACAATTAAAATTAGATGATAAAACGTAAAATCCATATTGTGGGGTCACACCTTTTAAAAGGGTACCAAAAAGGATACCACAAAAAGCAAATAAATCCCATTACACCAACCTCTTATTCCTAAAAGCAATTCCCGAGCCGGATTTAAGATACTTCTCAAAATCAAATGTTTTGTATTTGTTGGTGAAGGTGGTATAGGTGATCCATTCTACAGACAATTTGTCTTTGGTGTAGTGAATTTGGCCTTTGCCATGGCGGATTAACCGATCATCGAGATCATTAGTACAGCCGGTGTAATAGGTGTTATCGGGGCATTTTTTGTTATTGGGAAGAAGTGATAGTGTGATAAAAATAAGTATTTTTATAAAAAGGTGGACTATACATCCACCTTTTGCTTTTGCTAATAAATATTTGTTAAACTTAATGTGTATAACAACTAATCATGTTAAAGAGATGTTCTACGTGCAATTAATTAATTTGCTGGTATTAATTGTAGTTCCTCTTCAGCGTCATAAACCCACATTTCTTTTTCTTTTAGTTCTTGGATCGTGTAATAATCAACATCTCCAAGGATGATGATTTGAATCGCTTCCTTGTCACTGACAAAATCCCAGGTTCCGGTTTTGTCAATAGCTCCATTGCTCCATTCAACGAATTCACCGTCTTTTTTGAACTCCCAGATTTCACCGGTATAATCAGCGGTTATATCCACGTTCTCCTTCATGTCATAAGCATATGCGATTTTCCACTGGTTGGCCACGCGTGCTTTTTTTGTCCTTAAACTGATGGCCGGGCCATCTTCGTACTTTTTGCAACTTGTAAATGTTGTCCCCAGCATTATTAATGCAGCTAGCGAAATTTTGAAAATTTGTGCCTTGTTCATGTCACATAATTTAAGTTAATAATCATTTTTTAGATAAGATGATTCGGGTTTTATTTTGGTTGGAATAGGAGAGTGTTTTTATCAATTTTTATTTTAAAGGTGACAAAGGCGCTCGTGTTAATCAGGTTCGTTTTATCCAACAATGGGTTCATTTTATCATTTCCCGCGAAAATATTTACTAGCCCATATTCAGATTTTAATCCATACTCAAGAATAAACCTTCCAGCCTCATTCCTTAGCCCGATATGCCCTATTAGGCCATAGTCAAATTTTTGGTAGTTGCTTGATAAAGAAACTGTCTCGTTGTTAATGGTTTCTTGAGCATTGTTCAAATAGGAATAGTAGCCGCCAGTACCCAAAATAAGGCTTACAGGCATATTTCCTAAATTGACATTTCTTTGGTAAAGCAATCCTATTTTTGAATAATCCAGGTTCATTTCAATTTTTTCCAGTTCCCCGTGTTGGTATTTACTTGCTTCCTGTTTTTCTTAACAGCACTTATTTTCATGCTGGGTATTTTTTCTTCATGTGAGAAGTATGAAGACGGGGAAGTCATTGAAAACTCTTTTACAGGAAATGTACATAACACCTCCACGGGGAGTGACCCGGCCGCGGATTTTACCGGGAACGGCGATTCAGGAATATATGTTTTTGCCTGGGAGAACAACAAAACAACAGCTTCCGCTAATTTTGATATTACCAGCAACACTGGCTCTGTTCAGATGGTTATAACTGATGAAAAAGGAGACGTGGTCCTGGATAAAACCTTAACAGCAGGCAGTGGCGAAGATTCCTTTTCAGGCCTCACTAAGGAAGGAAAACCTGGTATTTGGACGATTACGATTACCTTAACCAGTTTCAATGGTGATGGCAGTTACTCAATACATCCAGGAAACTGATAATATGAACTTCTAAAATGGAAGATCAATTACTTATCAACACGCTTGGAGGAGCGATAAAAATTTCATCCTTGTAATGAGTCGTTAAATTTCCCGAATGAATTTTTAAAACATCCGGGATTATTCTTAGTTGTTTTTCGTAGAAAGACTGTTTTCTTTAATTTTTTAATTATACCTTTAAAAAAAAAAATCAAATATTTACATGGAAATACTTATTCTGGCCCTGCTGATATTGACAAATGGTTTTTTCGCGTTATCGGAGATCGCATTGGTGTCGGCAAAAATATCAAGGCTTGAGCAAAAAAAAATTGAAGGTAACAAAGGGGCAAAAACAGCTTTAAAACTTCTTGAAAATTCAGAAACTTTTTTGTCAGCTATACAGGTTGGGATTACATTGATAGGGATTTTGACCGGAGTTTATGGTGGCATGCGTATTGCAGATGATATCGCGCCTTTATTTGAAAATGTAGAATTCATGAGGGTATATGCCGATGAATTAGCGATTATCATCACTGTTGTGGTTATCACGTATGTTTCAATTGTCATAGGTGAACTTGTCCCTAAAACAGTTGCTTTAAGCAACCCGGATAAAATAGCCATACGGGTGGCCCCGGCAATTTATTACTTTAGCAAGGCTTTCTATCCTTTTGTCAAGCTGCTGTCTGTTTCAACAAATTTTATAAACAAGGTTATTGGTATAAAGAAGCAAGTAGAGCATCTCACGGAGGCGGATTTAAGGCATATGATGAAAGTTGCTTCCAAGGAAGGGGTCATTAGAATGGAGCAGAAAGTTATCCATGAAAAAGTATTTTATTTTGCTGATAAAAAAGCAAAACACCTTATGACGCACAGGACTGATGTTGAGTGGATTGATATTGAAAAACCTATTGCGGAAATAAAGGTTGCCCTGGAAAATATACCTCACAGCAGGATTGTTTGTTGCAGAAAAAACTTGGATAATTTCGTTGGGTTCATAGTTCAAAAAGATTTCTATAAGGCTCTTTCCATGAATAAGAATATTATAATAAATGATATTATAACCAAACCTCTTATCGTGCCTGAGTTTTCAGATGCTCAAAAAGTCCTTGAAATGTTTCGTGACACTAAAAAGAATATGTGTTTCGTGGTAAACGAGTATGGTGGTTTTGAAGGTTTAATTACACTACATGATATCATCGAGAGTATTGTTGGGGATATGCCTGAAGAGTATGAAGAATACGAACCGGATATATTTACCCGCGAGGATAAATCAGTGCTTGTTAGTGGTGATGCGCCAATTGAGACATTGAGCGAATTAATCCAGGATTTCACCGTGGATTATGAAAAGATTGATTATTCAACTGTAGCAGGATTCGTATTTTATAATATGGATAAGGTTCCGCAAATCGGTGACAAAATTTATTACATGGACTATCTTATAGAGATAGTTGATATTGACCGGGGCAAAATTGATAAGGTATTGATAAAAAAAAAGTAAAACCTTTGAGCTAAAGGAATCATTACCTCAAAATGAAAGCATTGCCAAAACAGTTATCGCTTTTTCTAATACCAGTGGTGGTAAACTTATCATTGGAGTAAACAATAATCGTGAGATTGTTGGAATTGAACTGGTTTTGATAAAAGAAAGGTGGGGTATCTCATTTCCTGCCATTTTCAACAGGGCGCATAAACTTGAAATAATTAACGATTACGTGTACAGGAAACTAAACATCGGGTATCGTTCCAAAAAAATGTACGAAAATGAACCCGGACGGTTTCTAAGCAAAGAAAAACCAACCAAGTTTGAGCGGCTAATCTATTTCGCCCTGGCCAGGGAATTAGTTTCCGTGAATGAAGCTGCTTATTACGCGGGGGTGAGTATTGGGGAGTTTAGGGAGAGGGTGGAATTGTTTTTTTAAAAGATGATTAATTAAAAGCACCAAGTAAAAGCATCATATTGCTGAAGGATAATCAAGAGTTTTCTTCTTATGCCAAAATGTTGGATAAATTAACTGCTG
>CAZOSQ010000334.1:0-4313 GCA_964582245.1 uncultured Bacteroidales bacterium
TGGCAGTGACAGAATACGTGGCGCCTCCCGTGAAATTGGTGGGGGTAGGAATGGTATAAATATATGGATTGGTAGTCCCCGTGTAATCATGGGTAAATCCACTTGGAAAGGATCCAGAAAAATTAAATTCTTCTATATTAACACCATTAGTTATTTCAGTTTTAAGCTGAAGTTCGTCACCTATACAGATTGTATTCTCATTATTAACAGATAGCTCCACCCTTGGATTTAAATGTATGGTCAAATCATATGCCTCTGAACTGCAGCCAATACCGCCACATTCCACTGAAATGGAAATTGTTGTTTCTTCTGTAATAATAGGAAGATTTCCTGCAATTTTTATTTTTTTGTTTAGATTGTCAATCTGGGGCCACAAAAAATCACAATCGCTAGGAAGTATAACTTCACAACCTGAACAATTTCCTGAATATTTAAAAATTGCTTCATATGGTGCTCCCGAACAACCATTAAGATGAGAGTTATCTGAAGGAGGTATTATTTGAGCAAGAAGATTAAGATTATTTAAGAAAAAAAAACTAGCAAAAAAAGAGATAAATAATTTTTTCATGGCGTATAATTAGTTTTTAATTTATTTACCTGGTTCATTTTATTCCACGATCAACATGCCACTGCAAGTATTTTCCCCGTTCACCTCGACGAGATATACCCCCGGTATGAAATTTTTCTTGTATAGTGTATGGATCCCGCCCCGGAACTGTTCACGGTACACTTGTTTTCCCTCGAGATTATAAATATTGATCATGTTATTTTCTTCTATCTTCCCGGTTGCTTTCACGGTGGCTTGCTCCACCATGGGATTGGGATAGATGGTGAACGAGCATGTACGTACCGGGAGCTGCAGGTGCTCCTTGTATCCTGTCCCGTTATCTTCCAGCAAGATGGGGCCTGATTCACTTTTGCAGTGGGAAATAATATCGATGACAGTTAAGCTATAAGTTCCCGCATAAAGGGAAGAAAGGTTTTGAAAAGGCGAAAATATGCCGTTCACCCCTTGTTTTCTCCACAGGCATGCATAGTCGGTACTATTCAGCACGGTCACGTCAATGCTTCCCGACCCGCCGTTTACCGCGGTATCATCCCTAGCAACAATCCCGGTTATTTCCGGCACGGGGTGGACAACCAAGTTTTTTTTGGCAGCGGCAGTACACCCGTTCCCGGTAACCGTCACCGTGTACACGGCATCCCCGGCCACGGTATGGGACACCAAAATATAAGCCCCTGTATCACCGGTTGACCATTGGTAAGTATACCCGTCTATCTTCGGTAAACAAGATAACTTGGCTGAATCATGGGCACATATCGCCCCCGGTCCTTGTATGGAGACTTCGGGCACATCACTGACCGTGACAGATTTGGTTGCCGATGTTGTGCAGCCATGGGTGGAAGTGGCAGTGACAGAATACGTGGCGCCTCCCGTGAAATTGGTGGGGGTAGGAATGGTGTACGTGTAAGGTGTGCTAGGATTTACTGGGGAATCGTGGGTGAAGTTGTTGGGAAATGAACCTGAAAAGGAATATTTTTCAATGTCAATACCTGTGTTTGCCTCCAGGGTAATTTGTTCCCCCTTGCAGATGGTTTGCCCGCTGTTAATGGAAAATTGAACGGAAGGAGATGGGTGTACTACCAAATTATAAGATTCAGAGTGAGGAAGACATAAATCTTCTCCTCCTGTACATCTAACTGTTATAATATAGGTAATATCCTCATTTGTAATGGGTAAATCCCCTTCAATTATTAGTTGGTTATTAGCGTTATCTTCGTAATTTACCAAAGAGTAAGGTAGGTTTGAAGCAGAACATCTCGAACAGTTCGGCGTGTTGATAATTACTTTATAATATTCTCCAGAACAACCGTTAAGATGAGAACTGCCGGGTGGTAAAATTACCTGTCCATATAAGTAAAAACCGCTAAACAACATTAAACTAGCAAAAAAAGAGATTATTTTTTTCATGGTGTATAATTAGTTTTTAATTTATTTACCTGGTTCATTTTATTCCACGATCAACATACTACTGCAAGTATTTTCCCCGTTCACCTCGACGAGATATACCCCCGGTATGAAATTTTTCTTGTATAGTGTATGGATCCCGCCCCGGAACTGTTCACGGTACACTTGTTTTCCCTCGAGATTATAAATATTGATCATGTTATTTTCTTCTATCTTCCCGGTTGCTTTCACGGTGGCTTGCTCCCATGTACAAGATCAATTAAAAAATGATTAATATTGAAATGATTTTTATCCTTGTTTTTTTCTAAAAAAATATTTAATTCCCTATCAACATACTACAAACCATCATCCTAAATAATGGGAATTATAAAAACGACAAAATAAATAAGAAAAATAAAACACAAGTATTATTTTGACATTATTTTGACATTATTTTGACAAAACATAATATTAACTTGATTAACTGGTGTTTCTAATATGTTTAATTTGTAATAAATGTGTTTCTTAAATTACTTTAGAAATTAAATATACTTGCTTAGCGCTAATGGAATTATTCCTAAAAAACAAATAATATATCTTGCAAAACACCACGCTATAACTTAATTTACAACTTGATAAACAATAGTATATAATGCCTGTAAATAAAAAGGGATTAAAACTAAAAAATATCACAACACCATTTTCTTGAAATGTTAAAATTAACTAGCAGTGGATGCATCACATTAAATATGCCACCAGGAAATTACAACTTGACGGCTATTTAAGAATAGTTCAGAAGGGTAACTTATCGAAGTCCAGTAGAATGTGTTGTGCCTTAAGTAGTGATAATCTTCTCTTATTTTCCTTTATCCCCTATTTTTGACATTGAAGATGTTTCAGCTTCTGTATACTCATTTTTTATCCCCATTAAATTCCTGATGTATTTAAAAAGTGCAAAAAAGAGCAAGGCATACAAGATTAGGTTAATTATTCTCAATGATTCAATACTTTCAATATGTCGAGAAAGTGAGTAAGACAACATGTTTTCTTTAAGTTCATCTTTACCAGGGAAATCGTTATGGTGCCATTTATCAATAACCACTCCGTCTTTTATAAGAACCAAACCGGGGTTAGATCGAATCACAGTTTTAAGCATAATTTCATCACCTGTATAGAAATCATATTCTAATCCAAGGCTGTCTTTTATTTGCTTGATAATTTCTTCAAGCGAAGATGTCACGGCATAAAATTCATATCCCTGTTCACTGGCAAATGCAGCAATTTCATTAGCTTTTACCAGTCCTTCCATGCTTGCTTTTTGCACCTTGTAATTAACCAGTAGAAATGTATACCTGCTACTATATAAAATTTTGTCTGTTACATTTTCCCCTTCCAAGCTAACAATATCAAAATCATGAATAGGGGGTTCGTATCCTTTCTCAATGAGGATAGGATCACTAGTTTCTATGATTTCCCATGCAGTATCTTCCCATATTTTACTTTCCAAGTATTCGTCACTAGTCATCTCTTTAATTTCACCTGTATTGGTGTTTTTTAAAGTATAATTGTAAATATATTTATCTGGTTTTGCACCTTCCGGGAATTCCATTTTTTCCGGAAGGTAACTTCCTACCTTATAAGGCCTGAAATCAATAAGTGGTAGGTGCCTATAGGAATAGATCGAAATTCCCACTATAAAAACAGCTGTTACAGTAACTAACATCCATTCTGTCGGTGCATTATATGCATTCCTGTATTTATTCCCGGAGAAAAATATAATCAATGCAAAACCCATGAACAGGACATTTTTCCAAAATGTCTGCCAATTGGTTAAAACCAAGGCATCACCAAAACAACCACAATCCGTTACCGGGTTCGTCAATGCTATGATAAAAGTAAGGACAAGAAAGAAACTCATAAATATAAATGTAACCCAAGAGGTCAATCGCATCCTAAGACCAATTAACAGTGCTATTCCTATAAGGAATTCAGCACCATTAAGCAAAATGGACAATGGAAAAGCAAAAAAAGATAAAAATCCTATTTGAAAAGCTTCAAAGTAATCTAGTAATTTATACGTGGTTCCAAGCGGGTCAACAGCCTTAACGAATCCTGAAAAAATAAAAATCAATCCAAGAAATACCCTTGCCAAAACTCGTATAACTTTCATCATATCTTAATTTAATTATTATAAATTTTATTATTATATTTCATTTAAAATATTCCTCGGGTCAAGCCGGGAAAAATTTTAGTTTAAAATTAATAGACAAAACCGTAAAACTTGCACTATTATTCAATTTTATTGTTAATATTTGTTAAATGATCTTGTTTTGATGAAGGATTTCTATAATGGTATTAAAAATAG
>CAZOSQ010000335.1:0-4300 GCA_964582245.1 uncultured Bacteroidales bacterium
AAATTTGGAACGAATGGGTAGAGAATCCAATTTCTCCATGCCGGGCAAATTTAATGAGGTGGTTGTATCATTATCAGGGATGTCTTTTATGCCGCTCAATTCGGGAAAAGAATCGGAAATGGCGCTATAAGAAACCCACATGGAGGATGATCTTGTTTTAAACTCCCATTGAAAAACCAAAGAGTCATTATAAGTAGTATCTTTTGCTTCTAAAACCAATCTTTTGGAGTTATTAAGACATATATGGAAAACATCTGGCAAGTCCTTGGTAATAATAATGTCTTGGGATTTTAATAAAGGAGAGCAAGATACAATTAAAAAAAACAAGGTAAATAATTTTTTCATGATTAGTAACTTTAAATTATTTTATTATAAAAATAGGAATTATTTTTTTTCCTTCAATTATTATTTATAACAAATTATCAATATTCTCGATATAATCCAGTGAATCATCGCGGAAAAATTTAAGATCCGGGATTTTTCGTACTTGGTGACGGATTTTTCCTCCAAGCGATTTCCTAATGACCCAACTCTTTTCATTGATAAGGCTAATGATACTATCAGAATCCTTGGAGGGAAAAATGCTCAGGTAAACTTTTGCCAACCCCAGATCCGGGGTAACCCGCACCACGGTAACCGTGATCATTTTTCCATGGTTGAGATCCTTGAATTCGTTGATAAACAATCCACTGATTTCTTTCTGAAGCATTTTTGACACCTTCTGTTGCCTGGTTGTATCCATAATCTTTCTTTTAAAATCAAGTAAAAGTACAAATTTTTAAACAACATTTTTTAGATTTGCACTATCAATCAATATAAAATAAAAAATATAGAAATGGAAATTGTTCTAAGCGGGATTCGTCCGACAGGGAACTTGCACCTGGGAAATTATTTTGGTGCGGTACGTAATTTCGTGAAAATGCAGGATGAATACAAGTGTTATTTTTTTATAGCCGATTATCATTCTTTAACCACTCATCCGGTGCCCGGGGATCTTCACGGGAACGTCAAACAAGTGCTCTCCGAGTACTTAGCATGTGGGATTGATCCCGAAAAGGCTACTTTATATATTCAAAGTGATTTGCCCGAGGTGGCAGAATTATACTTGTTATTGAACATGAATGCTTACATTGGAGAGCTTGAAAGAACACCCACTTTCAAGGACAAAGTAAGAAAGCAACCCGAAAATGTAAACGCCGGGTTATTAACTTACCCAGTTCTTCAGGCAGCCGATATTATTATTCATAAAGCTACCAAGGTTCCCGTGGGAAAAGACCAGGAACAACACGTGGAGATTTCCAGGAAGTTTGCCAACAGGTTTAACAGGATGTATGATGTAGAATATTTTCCCGAACCTCATCCCTTTAATTTCGGGGACAATTTGGTTAAAATCCCGGGACTTGATGGATCAGGCAAAATGGGCAAATCGGAAGGTAATGCTGTAAATTTGGCTGATAACCCCGGGGTAATTAAAAAGAAAGTCATGAGGGCAGTTACCGATACGGGGCCCACGGCAACAAACCAAGAACCGTCCGAGCCGGTTAAAAACTTGTTTATGCTCATGGATGTGGTTTCAAAACCCGATACTGTTACTTTTTTCAAAGAACAACATGCCAATTGCAAAATCAGGTACGGGGATATGAAAAAACAACTTGCACAGGATATTATTGATTTTACTACCCCGATTCGCGAAAAGATCGAGGCTATTAGCAATGACCACGAATACTTGAGGAAAGTGGCCAAAATAGGAGCAGAAAAAGCTCGTGAAAGTGCTTCAAAGACCATTAAGGAAGTAAGGGAAATAATCGGGTTTAAACCTTTTTAGCAAACTGTTTATAAAATAAATAGAGGTTATATTTCTCTCCTTTCCTGGTATGAGGTTCAACAGCAAACATTCTACCCGGTAGCTAAAGTGATTAAAAATTTTCCTGTTCATTATCTATTTTAGTAGATTGAAATTGACTGATGGTGCAACCATTAACCAATTTCCCTACAAATGATTATGTTTATTAAACACCTTGTATTAAAATTTTCAATTTAAGTTGTAGCAAAAAAAATAAACCGGGTAAGCTTTCTTACCCGGTGGCCCCATAAAAATCGGGGATATATTTTAAAGGAACTGGTTATCTTTGAGAAACCAAAATTGATGCCAAAACACGTGATTTTGTATTATTTTGAAAGAAATATATGAAATGCCCATAATTACTTTTTTTTTGCCATTTGGTTTAATCATTGAAATGATAAATAACTGTATTGAAGGTATCATCCAGGAAAAATCTTTTCCACTATATTTCTAGCAAAGAATAATCTTCCTTTCATAAACTTGGAAAAAAAAACAAGGAAGTAAGCAGGTGTTGATATATTAATTCATAGTGAGGCGGAACAGGAAAAACAAACCAACCGAGATTAAAAGAAGGCCGATGACAATATTTATTTTTTGAAACAAACCCGGTTTAATATATTTTTTTATTTTTTTGGCGGAAATAATTTTAATCAAGTCGGTGATAAAAAGAACCAGTAATATGGCACCAAAAAAACCTACCAACTGGTTCGTTTTAAACTTGTAGGAAGCTACAACAACCGTGATAATGGTAAACCACGTTAATAGAACGGAAGGATTGGCAATGTTTACAAAAAAACCTTTAAAAAAACTCTTTAAAAAAGAAACGCCGTGGATAACAGGTGAATAGGTATTGTTCCTTCCTTTAGAAAGAAGGCAATATGATCCAAAAAGTATATATACGCCTACCCCGAATAATTGAAAGACTTTATTTTTTAAAAGATTCGAAAGCAATTCAGAGGCAAGCAACCCTGTCAAAATAAAAATCAAGTCGGCAAGCAACACCCCCAATTCGAATGAAACAGCTATTTTCCCCCCCTTATTTATACTGGTATCCACTAGCAAAAAGAAGGTAACCCCCACGTAAATACTCAAAGTTAATCCTACCAAAATTCCCTTCAGAATAGCATCAATCATTTTTCTAAGTATTAAGCCAGCCCTGGCAATTGTGGGGAAATTCCCCTCATAAAGATGCCGTTCTATGGCTTATCAACCCAACGATGAATGGATCAGGTTAAAAAAGCACCCGGTGATACCTAGGTCTTGAATACTTCTTTAACTCTCATTTTCCTACCTTGGTTGAAGAAATGTGTTTGTTTTAAACCTCTCCAAATGTTACTTGTATGATCATGAACTTCAATAAAAATAGCAAATCAAACAAGTAAAAAAGATGGATGTAAATTTATAATTTTTTATTAGAAAAAATTACACGTGAGAAAAATTATGGATAAAAGTTTAAAACAACGATGATCCTGGTTAACTTTGTGGTTAATTTAGGATCGTAAAAATGTTGGGAAAGAAAACATAAGGAAATAAATTCTCATTAAATTAGAAAAACAAATTTTGTATTGATGCAAATAAATAAGGAAATCATTGACAAGATAAAATCTAAAAAGGGTTTTATCTGCGACATGGATGGAGTGATATATCATGGTAACATGCTCCTCCCCGGGGTGAAAGATTTTGTCCGGTGGTTAATAGAAGAAAAGAAGCATTTTGTATTTTTGACAAATGCCAGCGAACGTTCTCCTAAAGAGTTACAAGACAAGTTAAAACGATTGGGCATCGAGGTTGATAAATCTCATTTTTATACCAGTGCCTTGGCCACGGCCATGTTTCTTAATGAACAAAGACCCGGTGGAAGTGCTTATATAATCGGAGAGGCAGGATTAATTAATGCATTGTATAATGTGGGTTACACGATGAATAGCATTGATCCTGATTACGTGGTGGTAGGCGATTCTCGGTCATATAGTTACGAACGGCTTGAAAAAGCCGTGCACCTTGTGAATAATGGGTCGAGGTTAATTGGCACCAATCCAGATACAACAGGACCCATCGAGGAAGGTATTGTACCTGCAACAGGGGCATTGATAGCTCCCATAGAAATTGCTACCGGGAAAAAAGCTTATTTCGTGGGAAAACCCAACCCCTTGATGATGAGAAATGCCTTGAAAAGGATCGGTTGCAGGAGAGAAGAAACTATCATCATAGGGGATAGGATGGATACCGATATCATAGCCGGGATAGAATCTGAAATAGAAACTTGCCTGGTATTGAGTGGCATTTCAAAAGAATCAACCATTGAAAATTTTCCTTACCGGCCCGATCACGTCTTAAACGGTATAGTGGATTTGGTGAGCAATCCAAATTAATAATTGGAAACATCCATGATTAAAAATCACGAACAAGGATGAAAATAACCTTCATGGATGTTCCATGTGACCTTAATATATAAAA
>CAZOSQ010000336.1:0-4283 GCA_964582245.1 uncultured Bacteroidales bacterium
TATTTTGAAAAAAAAGCTTTGTCACAAGATCGTTTGTGGTTGTACGAAAACGAGTTAAATAGCCTATTATCCAAAAAAGACCAAGAGTTTTTAGCATCATTGAAAGAATATGAAGTCATGCAAATAGGGGAAACCCGGGTGTTCTTATCCCATTATGTCTATCCTGATCTTGCCGGTACACAGAAGAAAATGGTTTCTTCCTTCCGGGAAATGCAGTCACACCTAAAAATGATGGAATCACGAAGGTGTCAACTATCGTTCATGGGACATTTGCATGAAGTAATACATGTCACTGCAAATAAATTCGACAGGAGAGGATTTTCAAAATTTAAGATTACAGTAAATTCAAAATGTATAGTATGTCCCCCAATTGCCCGGGGAAAACTTAAAAGTGGTTACCTTATTTACGATTCATCAAAAAATGTAGTATATCCCAAGAAAATATCATCATGAAGTATATAAATTTATATCGAAATATCCATGATTTTCAAATATTTTTTGGATATTACCCCGATGTCAGCCGGGATGGAATATGTGTATGAACCATTGGGAATAATCGAAGTTTCATTTACTTCATTGACTTATTACAATTGAATGAAATCAATATTACACTGCTTATATGACAAGGACATGATAAAATTAAGATGATTCCATGAGGCCGGATGCAGAAATACAATTTTTGAACCTTATACCTTGTTTTGATTACATAACACAAACAAATATTTAATCAAGTGAATACCCGTTTCCAGTCATTCTTTTTTAAGATCATACTTCCATCTATCCTGGGAATATTTTTATTCATTGTTTCCATAGTTTGGTTTATTTTACCAGCTTTTGAAAAGAATATGATGGACAGGAAGAAGGAAATGATCCGTGAATTGACCAACTCGGCTTGGAGTATCCTCGGGGAATACCATGAGGGTTATATTCAAGGAAAATATACCCTGGAAGAAGCCCAATCTTTGGCGGTAAGTATCATTCAACAATTACGTTACGGGGAAGATAAAAAAGATTATTTCTGGATTACTAACATGAAGCCCGTCATGATCATGCATCCATACCGGGAAGAATTAAATGGGCAAGATTTGCGAAATTACGCGGATCCCAATGGAAAAAAGCTATTCAAGGAAGCAGCCAGCTTGGTGGAAGAGAAAGGAAATGGATACATTGATTATTCATGGCAATGGAAAGATGATTCAACGAAAATAGTGCCTAAACTATCTTATGTCAAGGGATTCTCTCCATGGCACTGGATAATAGGGACAGGTATTTACCTTGAAGATGTAAGGGAAGAAATAAACAAGATGGAAGGTAAAATTACGAAAATTTCCACTTCCATAATAGTTATCATAAGCATTATCCTGTTTTATATAGTTAAGCAAAGCCTTTGGATCGAGCGGAAAAGAAATGTCGCTGAATCGGATCTTAAACTTTCGCGTTTAAAATACAAATCCCTCGTGGAAGCTTCTACAGAAGGCACTTTAATGATTATTGACAACAAGATTATATATTCTAATCTCAAGTTTGCAGAAATGTCCGGCTATCCACTGGATAAACTGCTTTCCATGGATCTAAACGAATTATTTGATTTGAAAATCAAGGAATTGGAGGCCAGTTTAAAAGATCCCAATAAATCATTGTCCATGGAAGTGAGGCTAAAACAAGTTAACCAAGAATTTAAGGATATTGTTATCTCTATTTCCCGGGTTGAACATGGAGGGAAAAATGCATACATCCTTGTAGCTAAAAATATTGAATATCGTGAGCGCATCAAGATGGAAGGTTCAAAATTGGCCGATGAATTGCAGGATACCTTGCTGTTAATGAACCAACCTATTCATGCACAAGTACGGGATTTTATAAGATGTAACATGAATACATCAATTTCTGAAGCTGCAGCAATCATGTCAAGAAAAAAACAAAAGGTGTTATTGATATCTGGTGATGATACAGGTATTATAGGCATTGTTACTGATTCTGACTTACGGGATCGTGTGTTAGCAAAGAAAATGAACGTTTCAGATCCTGTATTTAAAATCATGAGTGCACCTGTATTTTCTATTCAACAAGATGCGCTTGTTTTCGAGGCAACATTATTGTTTAAAGAATATGGAGTATCACATCTTGTGGTAAAAAATGATACAGGAGAAGTTATGGGTATCTTGAGCCATATGGATATTTTAGAAGTTCAAGGAAATACTACGAGTTTTTTATTGCATCAAATAGAACTGGCAGAAAGTATTGAGGATATGAAGAGGATTTATGCCCGTATTCCCTCATTGGTAAAAGCATTATTGGAAGCCGGTTCGATAACAACCAATATTACCAGGGTTATTACATCCGCTTCAGATGGTTTCACCAGGAGAGCTGTCGAGCTTGCTATTGAGATTCTCGGTCCACCTCCCTGTCGATTTTCATTTATTGCCCTGGGAAGCGAGGGGAGAATGGAACAAACCCTTAGCACCGATCAAGATAATGCAATAATATTTGAAGATGTTCCCGAGAATCAACAGGTCGAAACTTCGAAATACTTTAATAGAATAGGCCAGAAGGTGAATGAATGGCTAAATGAAATCGGTTATCGATATTGTCCGGGTGAGATAATGGCAGGAAATGAGAGATGGTGCCAACCTTTGGAGAAATGGAAAAAATATTTTACCGGGTGGATTCATGATGCCAATCCGCAGGACTTGCTCGAAGTAACCATATTTTTTGATATCCGGGTTATTTACGGGGATGAAAGTCTAGGGGAGGAAATTAAGACTCATATCAACCAATCTACAGAAAATAAACCTGTATTTTTCTATCACTTGGCGCAATTTGTCACCCGGTATAAACCCCCTTTAAATATCTTTGGAAATATTGTGACATCGGGTCATGCCGAAGAACTTTTCGTGGATATCAAGAAGAACCTTATCCCCATTGTTGGATTTGCCAGGATTTATTCACTTTTCCACCAAATCGATCAGACTAATACCATTAGGCGATTGGAGGGAATGGTGAAAAAAGGAATAATAGACAAATCAATGCATGATGAAATTGAACAGGCCTATCATTTTTTAATGGCCCTTCGTTTCAAGTTTCAGGCTGGTGCATTGCTTGATAACAAGGAACCGGGAAACCGGGTGGAATTTTTAAAGTTAACAGATATAGAGAAGAGTACGATGAAAAAAGTTTTTTCAAGTTTTTCTAACCTGCAGGTAAAATTAACTTTCGATTTTAAAGGTGGAGCAGGATAGGATACCCTTTACTATCTTTTTTTTAATTCCAGTTCTGCTTTTCTTAATTTTTCCACCTGTCCAATATCCAACCAAAGCGACTCATCATGGTTAAATGTATTTACCAGGTGATTTTCTGCCAATCGCATGAAAACAGTGATAATTGAAAACACACCTTCTTCTTGGATATTCTTTAAAAATTCGGGGCTTAGTGCATAAACTCCACTGAAGGCCACAGGATTAAGATCCATTTTCTCACTGGAGGAAACTATTTTTTGTTCGTTTGTATTGAAATTTTTCCAACCTTTCAATTGCCCTTTTTGATTTACAAGAAGAGACCTGGAAGTTTTCCTGTTCCTAGTAGCCAACGTGGCGAGAGCCCCGGTTTTCACGTGATAGTCCATGAATTTTTCAAGATTAAGATCCGTGATGATATCCACATTGTGTACCAGTACAGGCTGTCCTGGTTCAAAAAGAGGGATTGCTTTTTTAATACCCCCTCCAGTATCCAACAATAGGTTTGATTCGTCAGAAATTACCACTCGGTGATCAAAAAAATTCTTTTCATCAAGGAAAGCAATCATCTTTTCCGCGAAATGATGCACGTTGATAATTATTTTTTCAAATCCTGCCGATATAAGCTTTTCTATTATATGTTCGATTGCAGGTTTTTCATTAAGGAGTACCAAGGCTTTGGGTTTGTCATTCGTCAAGGGTTTTAACCTTGTCCCCAGCCCGGCGGCTAATATCATGGCATTTTTTCTCATTATCTTTTTTTACGCAAATATAATGACTATAAACGAGGAGGGTTACTATTTTTTCAATTTTTCCGGTTTGCATAACTTTTTGGATTTTTTTGCCAGGCCTCCACATTTAAGGCAATAATATTTCTTTTTTTTTTCTTTGAACTTATCTCTCTTTTTCTTTTTTGATTTACAAAAAGTTTTAGCCATTTCGCACCCCTTTACTTCTATGGTTAAGTTAAATTTTTTAAAGATCAATTACTTCTCCTAGTGACGCGTCACATGTATTAAAGCGCATCGGATTCACCTTGAACCCGGCGTA
>CAZOSQ010000337.1:0-4273 GCA_964582245.1 uncultured Bacteroidales bacterium
CAAGGGATAGTAATAACATTGTTTTAGGATCATTATTCTGCTTTTGCATCGGGGTGCTTTAATAAAAGCTGACATAAACCCGTGAACTTGACCTGGATAATGGCAGCGGAAGAAAATGCATGAAAAAAAAAAGAAAATAGGAATCGGAAAGCATGGTTTCACGCGGTTACCCGGTGTAACCATGATTTTTTTATTCAACGAACATGAAAAATGAATTAATAAAATCGACCATTACCAATTGGCAACAAAGACCAGATTGGTTTTTCAACAGGGAATATACCGATACCTATGAGCAATGGTACGAAGGAAGATATAAAAGGGCCGAAACCTGGCAAAAAAAGGTGATGGAACAACTAGTTTCCAAGGATAAAAGGATCAAAACCCTGCTGGAATTTGGTTGCGGCACTGGACGTTTTACAAGATGGTGGAAGGAAATCGGGATCAAAGCAACAGGTGGTGATATTTCACCTTTCATGTTAAGCCAGGCTATCCACCTTTTTGAGGGTGACCTGGTGATGGCAGATGCTCATTGCATGCCATTTAAGAATCATACATTTGATGTTGTTGCTTTTATAACCACTTTCGAATATTATAAAAATCCTGTTCAAGTCATCCAAGAAGCCGCACGGGTAGGTAAATACGGGATTGTTATGGGTATGATGAACAGGAATACCAACAAATATTTCAGGAGAAGGATCCAGCAGTTGTTTGGTAAAAATCCATTTTATATAACCGCAACTTTTTACACTCCCAAGAAATTGATAAAAGTGATCAATAAAGCTTTGAAAGGAAGGGACTATAGCATTGAATGGACCTGCACGGGACTACCCAGGTGGTTCCCTGTACAACAATGGAACATATCGTACGGGGATTTTTTCGGCATCCACGTGAAATTTAATGACATAAATTGACATGAGCTACAAATGCGAAAATCAATATCTTATAAGAAAATTTAGATGGAACCAATTGGAAAATTAGACCAACATGATTTCGTGGATATATTTGACCAGAAACAGGGTTATCAACGAAAAGAAGTAAAAACAGGCCCAGCTTTTGGGATTGATGTCTCCGTGGTTCATTTACCCGGTGACCTGGCCATGGCATTAACCAGCGACCCCTTATCCTTATTGCCCGGGTTAGGATTAGAAGAATCGGCATGGCTTTCAGTATACCTCATGGCCAATGATATGGCTACAACAGGTTTACCTCCCATGTATGCTCAATTCGTGCTAAATTTACCTCCCGGGTTATCTAAAAATGATTTTAAAACCTATTGGAACCACATCCATTTATTTTGTTCTAAAATAGGAGTAGCCGTCACGGGAGGACACACGGGGAGGATTGAGGGACAAAACTCTACCATTGCCGGGGGTGGAACATTTATCACTGTAGCACAAAAAGATAAAATATTGGTTTCGAGCAACGCGAAACCCGGCAACATAATACTCATGACAAAAGAATGTGCATTGTCTTCAACAGCTATTCTTGCCCGGAGTTTTCCCAAAACTGTTAAGTCGAAATTGGGAAAAGAAATTTACCAAGATTCCCTCAAAATGTTTTATCAAACGTCATCTTTAGAAGATGGATTGGTTGCTGCAGAATTAAACCAAGACGTTCCATCGGTCATTGCCATGCATGATGTTACTGAAGGTGGGGTACTCGGGGCGGTTTATGAAATGGCTCAAGGTTCCGGGAACGGGGTTTTAATTGACATTGATAATATCCCGTTGGGAATATGTCAACAAAAAATTTGTGAATTGTTTTCCCTTGATCCGGCTTATTGTATTGGAGCAGGTTCCATGATTATTGCGGCTGAAAAGGGAACGGAAAAAAGTATTATAGAAGCTTTATCCCGGAAAAATATATCGTGCACTGCTATTGGTGAGTTCGTTGAACCGGGAACCGGGATGTACACCAGGAACAAGGAAGGAAATTTATCTAAGCTTACCTATCCCGGGAGAGATCCATATTGGGAGGCTTTTTTTAACGCATTAAAGAATAATTGGAAATGATCAAAAAAAATAACAAAGTCCCATTGGGACTCTATCTTATAATCGATGCTGGATTAGAAAAGGAATACTTGTTTAAAAAAATAAAGGAAGCCCTGGAAGGTGGGGTAAGTTTATTGCAAGTTTACAATACAATTCCTGAAACACCTGCCCGTGTAAAAAACCTGGAAACCATTTGTCGGCTATGCCATCAACATGGTGTACCCGTGATCGTGAATAATGAATGGCCCCAGTTGAAGAGGTTTTCTTTCGATGGGGTACATTTCGATAAAATTCCTGCCAATTACGAACAAGTTAATAAAAAAATTAATGATTCTTATATAAAAGGAATAACCTGCTCGAATGATCTATCTGTCATCAAATGGGCAAATAATCACCAGTTTGACTACGTGTCCTTTTGTTCAATGTTTCCAACAAAATCTGCAGCAACTTGTGAAATTGTATCAGTGGAAAAAGTAAAAATGGCCAGGAACATGACACAAATGCCCATCTTTTTAGCAGGAGGAATAAATGAAAATAATTTACAACAGCTTACAGGAATTACCTATGATGGTGTCGCTGTTATATCCGGCATAATGGACTCGGAAGATATATCCTTGTCCACTCGAAAATACATAACTCACCTGAAAAATATGAAAAATGAAACTTGAAACTATAAAACAACTATGCTGCCCCAGGGATAAGGAAGAATTAAACTTAAAGATTATTTCCCGGGATTTGAATGATAATATTTTGGAAGGAGTGCTAACTTGTTCGTCCTGCAAAAGATATTATCCCATCATCAGTGGTATTCCCATTATGTCACCAGACGAATACCGGGAGAAACAACTTGAGGCGCCGGTAATAAAAAAGTGGAACCCTTCCCTACTGGATAATAAACAAGGTTTTCAACTGGAATTCCCCACTCCATAAAAGGTTTTCACTGGAAAAAGTTTTTAAGGTTATTTCCTGCTAAAAATTCTTCAAAATATTTTATTGCGGGTAAAATTACCTATTCACCGGGGGCAACATTTTTTCTCGAACTACTATTCTTGGGTGAATACAAGTGTCAAGTCAAGCGTAACCTATCGCACCAAAACTCGTTCTTTTTAGTATTTGCTTTATAAAAAACTAAAAGTAACTTCGCCTTACCCGATATCCTGCACTTGACATGTCACTAACGATTCATATACTGATCTTGGTAATATTTTTCATATTCCCCGGTAAGTATATTTTGAAGCCATTTTTCATTGTTTAAATACCATTCCACTGTTTTTTCCAATCCTTCTTCAAACTTGATTGAAGGCTTCCAGTTAAGTTGGTCTTTAATTTTTGAAGCATCTATGGCATAGCGCAAATCATGTCCTGCCCTATCTTTCACGTAAGTAATAAGTTTTGCCGAATTCCCGGGATTTCTCCCTAGTTGACGATCCATAATTTCGCAAAGCTTGTTGACAAGATCTATATTTTTCCATTCATTGTCACCGCCTATATTGTATGTTTCCCCTATCTTCCCGTGGTGAAAAATGGTATCAATCGCACTGGAATGATCTTCCACGTAAAGCCAATCCCTCACGTTTTCTCCCTTGCCATAAACAGGAATGGGTTTGTTATTTTTTATGTTATTTATTACCAGTGGTATTAGTTTTTCAGGAAACTGGTTTGGCCCGTAATTATTTGAACAGTTACTGATGACAACAGGAATGTTAAATGTATGGTGGTATGCCCTCACGAAATGATCCGAACTAGCTTTAGAGGCAGAATAAGGACTCCTCGGGTCATAAGCCGTTTCCTCGGTAAAAAAACCTGTTTCCCCGAGAGATCCATAAACCTCATCCGTGGATATATGATAAAAAAGTTTGTCTCGTGCTTGATCCTTCCATTGCGATCTTGCTGCATTTAGCAGGTGAACGGTTCCAAGAATGTTTGTATTAATGAAATCCAATGGAGCCGAAATGGATCTATCTACATGTGATTCGGCAGCAAGGTGAATGATCCCTTCAAAGTCGTGCTCTAAAAAAAGCTTTCCTAAAAAAATAGGATCGGTAATATCTCCCTTGATGAACTGGTAATTGTCCTTTCCCTCGATATCTTTTAAATTTTCAAGATTTCCCGCGTAAGTCAATTGATCAAGGTTCATAATCATGTAATGGGGATACTTGTTAACGAACAATCGAATAACATGTGAACCGATAAAACCAGCCCCTCCTGTAATTAATATTTTTTTCTTCATATTTTATATTTATACAGGATTGTTTTTCCTGTAATATTTCTCCCAATTCCAA
>CAZOSQ010000338.1:0-4272 GCA_964582245.1 uncultured Bacteroidales bacterium
AAGCTATCGGTGCTTATAATGAAAGTGCTAAGAAGGCTTGGGATATCGTTTGTACTTACGCGTGAAAAAACAAGTTGTTCGGGTTCAAGACCGACTTTATTGGTATAAGTCACGATGATCCAAGTGTGACCGAGCCCGGGAAATGCAGGTATGATGCTTGCATAGCCGTTACCAAGGATGTAAAACCGGGGGGAGAGATAGGTGTGAAGGAAATCAATGGGGGCAAGTACGCGATATTCACGCACAAGGGTTCCTACGAGAAATTCAGTGATTCATATGGTTATATTTATGGAAAATGGATCCCCGAGAATGGTCACGAGCTAAGGGATTCCCCTTGTTTTGAAAAGTACCTGAACAGCCCGGATAAGACAAAACCGGGAAAACTGGTAACCGAGATTTATATTCCTATTCAATAGGGGCTGATCTTCTTATTGATGAGAATTTAAAAGCTGCCGGGATTTTCCAAGCCCTAGGCTGAAGTCGATATAAGTTCCTGGCAGCATTTCATATCTACCCGGGTAAGTTCAAATGATTATGTAAATATATGTTACGGGAAATGCAATGAAAATGGGGAAAATTACTATAAAGCTAAACTTTTTATAAATTTTTCCTTCATTAAAAATTAATATCCAAACCTTTCGTTAAATTTGCAGGAAAATTTAATAAAAAGCTAATCTTATTTTAACATGAGAAGGTTTATCAGGAATAGTCCCAGGTGGCTGGTTTTTCTCGCGGACATGGTGATCGTGCTCTGCTCACTGGTGCTGGCTTATCTTCTCAGGTTTAATTTTACCATTCCCCAGGATCAGCTTGATACTCTTAACACGGTGATTCCCATCGTACTTATCGCGAGGGGAATATTATTTTTCCTGGGTCGTACCTATGCGGGTATTGTCGAATATACCAGCATCAAGGATGCCGAACGAATTATCTTGACCAATTTTACCGGGAGTATCTTTTTTTATGCACTGAACCTGGTTCTTTTCCACTATTTTATTGGTGAATACTTGATACCTACTTCTGTTATCATCATTGAATTTATTACCACGGTTTCTTCCATGACAGCCTTGCGGCTGGCAGTAAAAATGTTAGCTGCTGAATTTAATATACCCGGTAGACAAAAGAAAAGCAACGTGATTATTTTTGGTACCACCGAGCAGGCTGTACTGGCCAAAAGGTCTATTGATTATGATAAATCACTGAATTATAAAGTTATTGCATTCGTAGATCCCAGGGGTAGAAAAGTAAACAGCAAGATCGAGGGTGTTTCCATATATCCTCTCAAGCAATTTGAAGATTTGTTGGAAAGAGACCCTGTAGAAACCGTAATTTTCGCGGATAAAAACTTATCCTCCAAGTTGAAAAATGAAATCACCGATAAGTGCTTGTTCCATGATATCAAGGTGCAAACAGTACCTGATTTGAACCACTGGATTAATGGTGAATTGAGTGCAAAACAAATAAAAAAGATCCGTATAGAGGATTTGCTGGGTCGCGAACCCATTCGTTTGGACGTGAAAGAAATCCGTAAAGATATTTCCGGGAAAAGGGTTCTTATTACCGGGGGGGCAGGTTCTATCGGGAGTGAATTGTGCAGGCAAATTTCACGTTATAATCCCGGGAAGATGATTATTCTCGACCAGGCGGAATCTGCTTTATATGACCTGGAACTGGAACTGCTAGAGAAATTGGCCTGTAAAGATTTCGAGGTGGTTATAGGCGATGTCACGGATAAACCTCGTATGAAACGTCTTTTTGAACATTTTAAGCCCCAGGTGGTCTATCATGCCGCTGCTTACAAGCACGTGCCCATGATGGAGAATAACCCAGCCGAGGCAGTTCGTAACAATGTTTTCGGCACCAAGATAGTAGCCGATTTATGTCTTTCTTTCAAAGTCGAAAAATTCGTGATGATCTCCACGGATAAAGCAGTGAACCCAACCAACGTGATGGGTGCCTCCAAGCGATTGTCAGAAGTATACGTGCAATCTATGAACGGCAGGAATGGCACGAAATTTATTACCACGCGTTTTGGAAATGTATTAGGCTCCAATGGTTCGGTTATCCCCCGCTTTAGAAAACAAATCGAGAATGGTGGACCTGTAACTGTGACACATCCCGAGATTACCCGGTATTTTATGACCATTCCGGAAGCATGCCAGCTTGTTTTGGAAGCGGGTGCCCTGGGACAAGGTGGAGAAATATTCATTTTTGATATGGGAGAATCGGTGAAAATTGCCGATCTTGCAAAAAAAATGATTAAATTGAGCGGCCTGGATCTAGGCAAAGATATTCAACTAAAATTTACCGGCTTAAGACCTGGTGAGAAGCTTTACGAGGAACTGTTGAATCATGCCGAGAATACCATCGAGACTCATCACCCGCAAATCATGATCGCCCGGGTAAGGGAATACGATTACGACTGGGTTAACAAGAAATTGATAGGGTTTAAAGAACCCCTAGAACAACAAGATAACGAAGGGTTGGTAAGATTAATGAAAGAGGTCGTGCCGGAATACAAGAGTATGAATTCAGTGTATGAAAAGTTGGATTAATTATTAAAATTATGAACAAGGAAAATAACAATGAAATTGATTTGCTGGAAGTATTGTCCCGGGCATACAAGTTTTTTAAAAAATATTTTTTCATCATCCTAGGAGTAACTATACTGGGTGCTATCTTGGGATTGTTTAAAAACAAAATTAACCAGGATTATTATATAACTTCTGTTGCATATAAATCCACCGTGGTAAATGGTGGAACAATCATAGAAATGATCAACCGGGTGATCCCGATCTTCGAGGAAAAGAATTATGATTTTTTAAAGGAAAAGCTTCAATTAACCAAGGAACAAGTTGACATGGTTAAAGGACTGGAGGCAGAAGAATATAATGAGACCAAGGTAGGGAATTCTTACCAGCTAAAAATACAGTATTTTGATAAAGAGGTCATTGATCCATTACTCCAAGGTATTGAAAATTTTATCATGAGCAATAAATTTATCATCTCACAGTATGAGTTGGAAAAAGAATATATTGATCTCCTGGTGGAAAGGATTAACAAGGAGATAGAAGAACTGGATAGCTTTCAGAACACTTATTTAAGCTCCCTGGTAACCAATAGAAACAGCCAAATTGTCAATTTAAACTCCCACAACGAGATGATGTCTCTATACGAGAAAAAGAAAGGGCTCGTGGAAAAACAAAAGATGATAGAGAAACCACTGGTTTTGATTTATGATTATATCTTGCCGGGTCAGCCAGAAGAATTATCAACTTTTAGGATAATTTTTATCTGGGGATTTCTCTTTTTTCTTATATCGAATATTTCATTATTAGTTTTCGAATTAATTAAAATAATTAAAAATAGGTAGAAAATAAGAATGATTGCTGGATTAATTCAAGTTCGAAAAGATTCTTCAAGGTTTCCAAACAAAGCATTTGCTCCTTTTTCTGATAGTTGTTTACTTTCCTTTATTATTAGGAAAGTAAAAAAATCTAAATACTTCACCCCTATTGTTATTACAACCGATAGAACTGTTGATGACGATATAGCCTCCTTAGCTGAATCAGAAAATGTATTATATTTTAGGGGAAATTTAAATGATGTAGCAAAAAGGGCAATTGATTGCATTATTAAATATCATATCTCTATTTTTGCAAGAATAAATGCTGATTGTCCTTTCTTTTCACCTGAATTAATTGATACTGCATTTGAAAAAATTATAAAATGTAATTTTGATTTAGTATCTAATATTATTAATAGAACATATCCATATGGAATTAGTGCAGAAGTGCTAAAAAGTAAAATTTTGATTAATAACTATTCTAAAATTCAAAAAGAAGAACATTTTAAAGAACATTTCACTTCTTTCTTTTATGAGAATCTAAACAAATTTAATTATTATTCCTTGGCACTTAATGAAAATTTTCATAATGTTTCCTTAACAGTTGATTATCCAACTGATTTGGAAATCATAAACAATATTTTAAAGGAATTTTCTGATCTTAAAGAAAAAGATTATCCTCGTCTAAAACAATTTATTACCAATATAAAAGATATTTAATAATGATTAATTTTTATTCTATTAGACCAAAAGGCTTTAACATTGGCAATGATGCAATTTTTATCGGGTTACAGCATTTTATGCGTCAAGCTTTTAGCACTCCATTTAATATAATTACTTTACCTGCAACAACAAAATATGAGGGGCAGAGAAAAGGTGGGTTTTCTGCTCAAACAGTTTATGAAATAAATAGAAATGGTGATGGT
>CAZOSQ010000339.1:0-4269 GCA_964582245.1 uncultured Bacteroidales bacterium
CGAGATCATTAATTTGATAACAACGAATTCTTTAGTATAAGTAACTATTTAAGCTATTGACAAACAAGGAATAATATCTTGCATGGAGATTTATACTTGAAAGAAAATATCAAATAGGAATAAAAACTTAATCAACATGAATATAAAAGAAGTTCTTGACAAGGAATCAAAAGAAGATTTTTTAAAAGTACCGAAAATACTTTATAAAAAGGATCCAAATTGGATATGCCCCTTGGATGTTGAAATAGAAAATATATTCGATCCTGGGAACAACTCCTGTTTCCAATTTGGAGAAGCAACTCGATGGATATTGAAAGATGACAAGGGAAAACTTATAGGGCGGGTTGCTGCTTTTTATGATAAACGTAAAATGAACAACTCCTATGTGACTTCTGGTGGGGCGGGTTTTTTCGAATGTATTAACGACCAGGAAGCTGCCAATAAATTATTTGATACTGCAAAAGAATGGCTTGCCAACAAGGGCATGAAAGCCATGGATGCTCCTATTAATTTCGGGGAAAATCTTTTTCATTGGGGGCTTTTGGTAGAAGGCTTCCAGCAACAAGGCATCGGGATGCCTTACAATCATGCTTACTATAAGAACTTATTTGAAAACTATGGTTTCCAAAATTATTTTGAACAATACAGTTACCATAAAGATCTAGAAAAGCCTTGGCCAGAAAGAATGTATAAATTTTCAGAATACCTGGTAACACGTCCTGAATATAAATTTGAACATTTTAGTTTTAAAGAAAAAGATAAATACCTTAAAGTTATTACAGATATCTACAATCAAGTTTGGTCGGAGTATCATGAAGATTATACGCCATTAAAAGTCGAAGAAATACAGAAATTATTTGATGACACCAAGGATATATTAGACCCCGAGCTTATCTGGTTTGCTTATCATGATGATAAACCCATCGGGATGGTAGTGAGTTTCCCGGATTTCAACCAGGTCTTGGCAAAACTTAAGAACGGGAAATTAACCTTGATTAACAAGATTAAGTTCTTGATGAATAAAGGTAAAATCAACAGGTCTAGGGTAATAGCCACCGGGGTGATTAAAGAATACCGAACAAAAGGAATAATTGCTTGTCTTTTCATGCTTTTGGATAAAACAGTGAAAAATAAAAATCACAAGCAATTGGAATTATCTTGGACAGGTGATTATAACTCCACGGTATTAAATATATACGACCAGGTGGGTGCCTACCGGGGAAAGACTCATATCACCTACAGGTATATTTTTGACCCTGCCGTTCCCTTCAAAAGGTTTACAAATGAGCAGGAAGAAAAACATGGTACAACACGAAAAAAGAAAGAATCAATAAAAGAGCCTAAAAAATAATTGGTGATTTTTTTTATTTTTAAATAATTTACGTAATTTTGCCGTTCAAAATAAAATAGTAATAAAAATTTAAGAAGTACGGAAATGAAAAAGGGAATACATCCGAAGAATTACAGGTTAGTAGCGTTTAAAGACATGTCCAACGACATTGTATTTATTACAAAATCCACTGCTAATACCAAGGAAACAATAAAACTTGAAGATGGTCAGGAATATCCCTTGATTAAACTGGAAATATCGAATACTTCTCATCCATTTTATACTGGTAAGATGAAACTTGTTGATACTGCAGGGCGTGTCGATAAATTTATGAATCGCTATAAAACCCATATGGATAAGAAGAAAAATAACCAATAAAAAAAATGATTTTTTTCTTATATAAGAAGCTCCGTTCCTTAAGAGACGGGGCTTTTTTTTTCTGCATGATATAAGGAAACATTAAATAAAAAATTTTATTTTTTTATCATGAATTACATTCTTTTTGATGATCATACCTGGGAAAATCTTTTACCATTAACTTTTACTAGACCAGTTGCGGGAATTCGTGTTGGTATATTAACCATCGAAGAAAAATGGAATATGTTCTTAAAAAGCCATTGTAGTTTTTTCACCCGCGAATACCTTAGGGAAAAATACCTGCCCGTCATCCAGGATGAAAACATATTGATAAATAGCAGCATTTTTCCAAATCAACAGTTGGTAGAAGGTATTAATTCACTAAAAATCGGGCAAACTTTGGTAAAAGATGATGTTTTAATCGCTGTTTCCATGGATAGGGATGGAGTTTTATCATTTGATTTTCAAGATGTCTTGAAAAATGGTTCCCATGTTGAATTTAAGTATCAAATCCAAAAAATAAATCATCCTTGGGATATTTTTAGTAAAAATGGAGAGGCATTTCTTAATGATTATACTGCCATCACGTCAGGAAGAAATTCGTGCAATGCCAGTTCCACGAATAATATAATAAAAGGAGAAAATGTATTTATAGAAGAAAATGTTAAAATGGAATATGTTACTATTAATGCTTCCACGGGTCCGGTTTACTTGGGGAAAAATAGCGAGGTAATGGAAGGTTCCATTATCCGGGGTTCCTTTGCCTTATGTGATCATTCGGTTGTTAAAATTGGGGCGAAAATATATGGACCCACTACTATAGGGCCACATAGTAAAGTAGGAGGCGAAATAAATAATTCTGTAATATTTGGGTATTCCAATAAAGCTCATGATGGTTTCCTGGGAAATTCAGTAATAGGTGAATGGTGTAATATCGGGGCGGATACTAATAATTCTAATTTGAAAAATAATTACGCGGAAGTTAAATTATGGAGTTATCAACAGGAACAGTTTATTAAAACCGGGTTGCAATTTTGTGGTTTAATTATGGGAGACCATTCGAAATGCGGGATTAATACCATGTTTAATACGGGAACGATGGTAGGAGTCAACGCAAATATATATGGCGGAGGTTTTCCAAGGAACTTTATTCCTTCATTTTCTTGGGGTGGCGCTAATGGATTTGTAACATTCTCATTGCCAAAAGCATTCGAGGTTGCTGAAAAAATTATGGCTCGACGAAATATTCCTTTTAATAATATTGAACAAAATATATTAAAAGCCGTATTTAATATGACTGCAAAATACAGGAAATAATTATTATTTTGATAATTTTCCAGCCGGGAGAATAGGTGTTTCTGGCATGACTATTGCTAAATGAAACCATATCTTACACCGTGACATTCTGTCACCTTATATCTTAAAAGTGAATTAAAAAAGTATGAAGAGAGAAAGAAGAGAAGAATTTAAAGCGTTTAAAGTTAGTATGGACTCTATCCAGGAAGATACCGATTTTATTCCTTTAATGACTGATGAAGATGAAGATTCCATGTTTAAAATTGAGGTTCCCGGGGAATTACCTCTTTTACCTTTGAAAAACACGGTATTATTTCCCGGGGTGTTAATTCCTATAACCGTGACACGCGAAAAATCGTTGCAGTTGGTCAAGGATGTCTATGTGAAAGATAAAATTTTAGGTGCAGTTGCTCAAAAAGATTCTTCCGTGGAAGAGCCTCGGTTAAAGGATTTATTTAAAATAGGTACTGTAGCGCAGATAATCAAAATATTGGAAATGCCTGATGGTTCAACAACCATTATTATTCAAGGGAAAAGACGTTTCGAAATAAAAGAATTGGTTGTAGAAAATCCTTATATATCGGCGACAATAAATCCACTGGAGGATATTAAAGTAATCGAATCTAATGAATTTAAAGCTATCATAAGTTCATTAAAAGATTTATCCTTAAAAATAATTAAATTATCAAGCCATATTCCTACAGAGGCTGCATTCGCTGTTAAAAACATTGAAAGTCCTACTTTTCTTGTTAATTTCATTTGTTCAAGCAGCAATGTTTCCATTGAAGACAAGCAGAAATTATTGGAATCTTCCGACATGATTACCAGGGCTACCCAACTTCTAGGTCATTTGACACGGGAGTTACAAATGTTAGAGCTGAAAAATGACATACAAACGAAGGTGAAGACGGATATTGATCAGCAACAACGCGAATTTATGCTTCACCAACAGATAAAAACAATCCAAAATGAGCTCGGGGGAAATCCTATTGAGCAAGAAATCGAGGAGCTAAAGGCCAAGGGAGCCAAGAAAAAGTGGAACGATTCAATTAAGGAAGTTTTTGAAAAAGAATTGAAGAAATTAGGTAGGCTTAATCCTTCTGCCGTTGAATATTCTGTCCAATCAAATTACTTACAAACCCTATTGGAGCTTCCCTGGAATGAGTATACCACGGATAATTTCAACCTGCGGAAAGCCCAAGAAATATTGGATGATGATCATTTCGGGCTGGAAAAAGTAAAAGATAGGATTATGGAACACCTGGCAGTTTTAAAGCTGAAAGGTG
>CAZOSQ010000340.1:0-4246 GCA_964582245.1 uncultured Bacteroidales bacterium
ACGCCGGGTTGAAGGTAAATCTGATGCGCTTTAATACATGTGACGCGTCACTAGTGAACTCTTTCATAAAAAATACTAAACCTTCCAATGGATACCGAAATTAAGACTCAATTTAACAGCTCCTTCCAATAGACATATTTTAAATCGGTAAATCTAGCTAAACTTGTTAATTATTTAATTAGAAATAAAGATATTTAAGAAACTTACAATCATTTTACACGTAATAAAAAATAAAATTACTCTTACAACTTGGGGAAATGATCCTATGCAAATCCTTTTTTTTTTTGGATAAACCCATTATCACGAAAAGAAAAAAAGTGCGGTAAATGTGCTACATAGGGAACAGGATTAGTTGATAAAAAATCTATGTCATCATGGAAAATCAAAAGGAAAGAAAAAACATCCTAGTGGTAGATGATTCTTGGATCTCAAGAAAGTATTTACTGACCCTCTTTGAACTAAAAGGATATAACATTTATGAAGCTGCAAATGGATTAGAAGCCTTGGATATTCTTGATAAAAATGTCCCTGATTGTATCATTCTCGATGTTTTAATGCCCGGGATGAATGGTATAGAACTTTTAAAAGCCATAAAGGAAAGAAACATCCTAGTTCCCACCATCATTCTTTCGGCCGATATACAATCCTCCACGAAAGCTCAATGCTATCGATATGGGGCCTTCTCCTTTATAAGTAAGCCGGCCCCGGAAAAAGAAATACTGGGAAAATTAAATCAAGCATTAAACAAAAAGAAAGTAACGTGAATATAGAAGAAAAACATATGAACCATTTGACTGAACTTGTCAATATAGGTGCTGGTTATAGCATAAATATCATGCAAAAAATGCTTAATGCGAATATTTGTTTATTGAAACCTGGAAAATATTCTCCAATGGCTCATGGTAACAATCTGCACCTAGGAATTGAGGAGCAAGAAAAAATAGTTATCGTGGATATGCCATTTACCGGAACAATAACAGGAAACGTACTGTTAATAATAAAAAAATCAGATGACATGAAACTGGCTGAAAGGTTAGTAACTAGTTTTACCATTAAGAAATTGGAATATTGCAAGAAAGATGTACTCAAAGAAATGGGCAATATTCTCATCAATGCTATGGTGGGTAAAATAAGTAGTGTTTCAAAGTTATACTTCAGCTTCAAAATTCCAGATTATTATGAAGAATATCAACAGAATATTCTTAAAAATTATTTACCCGGTTTCGCATCATCAATACTTTTTAATGTTAAATTTGAGATTAAAGAACTGGGCATCCCCTGCAGGTTTCTTCTAAATATTAAAGAAAAATCACTTAATGCATTGGTTGATTGCTTGGAAGACTATGAAGCCCGTACCGATAATCTAGAAAAGTAAAATATAGAGCATGTTTTTTGAAGAGAAAAAAATTAATTCTTGGGATGAAGCAAAAGATTATTGCAATGAATTGATGAAAGAGAATAATTTCTGGATTTTTCGCGGTCACTACAAGTCGGAATGGCTACTCCAACCCTCACTAGAACGAATTTTAAGTAAAGAACCCATTGACTTGGCTATTGAAAGTAAAATCATCACGGAGTTTCGCAGGAGGGCTCACCAATATTTACCTTCCAATCTTCTCCCCGGCAACTTGCTCGAATGGATTGCCCTAATGCAGCACCATGGGGCTCCCACCCGTCTTTTAGACTGGACCAGGTCTCCATATATTGCCGCATTTATAGCATTTGAAAATACCTATAAAGAAAGTGGAGATGTAGCGATCTGGGGTATTAATTCAAAATGGCTTAATGAAGCATCAAAAACGATATTAAAAAGAAATAAAGCACAACAATTTATCCACCCGAAAGAAATTTCCGATGAAAAATTGGTTAATTTTATAAATGCTGATTTGAAAGTTATTGTTCCAATTGAACCCATGACCATGAATGAAAGACTTACCATTCAGCAGGGGTTATTTCTTCTTCCCAGTGGCAAACAGATTTCTTTTGAAGAATCCCTGTCTGAATATGAGCCTTTTGATTCCAAAAAATTCATCAAGAAAATTATCATTCCTAAATCAGAAGGATTAACCTGCTTGGTCGATTTAAATAGGATGAATATTAATGCTGCCAGTTTATTTCCCGGTTTGGATGGATTTGCCAGGTCATTAAAAAACATTCCTGATATCATGTACGCCAATTTATTCAAAGAAACCGGAACTATATTTGGCAATAACTGGAATATTACACCTTAGTTAATACTGATAAAATACAACCAGTTAAACAACATTTTTACAAGAAAAAAGTTTATTATTTAATAACATGAATTCTACAATATATATCAGCAAGGTGGAAGAAGTAATTTTTTTCTCTTCTTTGAATTGCAGAAGGAAATTTTAAATTCAGCAAAGAAATTAGGGATTTATTTTTGTTTCTTGCGTAAGAATTTTTTAACATTTAAGTTATTATTTAACTTAAATTAATTGTAAATTTAAATTTTTATTAATTTTATTCTTTGATTTTGCCTTAATAATTGAGAAAAATAAAAATTTGGGTAATTTACCCCAAGGCAAAGGAAAGATTTTTAACTAATTTCGATTAATTAATTGATCTATAAGATTTTTAGGTTTAATTCATCGGATAAAAATAATTTCTAAGTATAGATTATATTTTAATATTTATTAATATTAATTTTAACGTTTTTAAAAATTAATTTCTAGTGATATGAATATGAGACAAAATGAGACGTTAGAGGAAATGGTGGACAGGAGAAACAAGAGATTAAAAAACATTTTTACCATTAATGGTATCAATGTTAGGATTATTGGAGACGAACACAAACCTGCCATCATTCGCGACGAGAAAATTGTATTATCCTGCTATGTTCATAATTTCGACTTAAATTTTACTAAAGAACCATTCAGTGATGAAATAGTAAAAACAGTGAAATTAAAGCATGAACCTGAAATAACCCGCTACGAGCTGGAAGAAGTTTTGGGCATGTGTCAGCATAGACCAGTTTACAAGGTAAAACTAGTTGGAACAGATCTTTATCTTGTTGGTTACAACTACCTCAACCAAGAGGATTCAGTGGGAAGATATCCTGTTTTTGCCAGGCATAAGCCCAAGGTTTATTTCAAGGAAGAATATGCCCAAAAAATCCAAAGAACCTTGGCAGAAGACAGCTATGAAACACTAGTTGAGTAAGTTTAAAGGAAAAATAGGATCTTTTGGAACTTTTAAAATATTATTAACAATACTGTTTTAATAAGATAAAATCCACTATTTTTATATTGGTAAAAAATAAAGCCTACTAGATAGGCTTTATTTTTATCGTACAAATAGGAATTTCTATAAAGCAGTATTATCATGTTTCTAATATTTGACACCGAAACTACCGGTTTACCATTAAATTACAATGCACCTATAACTGATGGAAATAACTGGCCGAGAATGGTCCAGTTAGCCTGGCAAATCCATGATGCTTCAGGTATATTTTTAGAAGCCAAAAACTACATTATTAAACCCGAGGGGTTCACAATTCCTTATTCTTCCGAAAAAATTCATGGAATTTCCACGGAAAAAGCCATGAAAGACGGGTATGACTTAGGCGAAGTATTAAATATATTTGCGAAAGCAATAGAAAAATCAAAGTTCATCATAGGTCATAATGTTGAATTTGATATTAATATAGTAGGTGCGGAATATATTAGAAAAAATATAAAATCCCTGCTCTTTGAAAGGGATCATTTATGCACCAAAATAGAAAGCACCAAATTTTGTGCGATACCGGGAGGAAAAGTGGGTAAATATAAATGGCCTAATCTATCCGAACTACACCATAAATTATTCAATACTGCATTTGACGAAGCCCATAATGCTTCTGCCGATGTTGCCGCAACTTCCCGCTGTTTCTTGGAATTAGTTCGGTTGGACGTGATAAATAGCTCAAGACTAAAAGTTGGACAAGAAATAATGGCTAAATTTAAAGCCAATAACCCGGTAATGATTGAGCCAATAGAAATAGTAATCGAATCAAATAAAATTATTGATCGGGAAGAAAAATCTGTAGAAGAAAAAGCAGCAGAAATAGTAGATCAAACACTTAACCAGAAAACCAAGGAAACTGGTTTTGTACATCTACACGTACATACTCAATTTTCAATATTGGATGGTGCTGCAGGAATCCCAGAATTAATTGAAAAAGCAATAGCAGACAAAATGAATGGTTTGGCCATCACCGACAATGGTAACATGTTTGGAGCCAAAT
>CAZOSQ010000341.1:0-4227 GCA_964582245.1 uncultured Bacteroidales bacterium
ATTTAAGAGGTATAAAGACAAGTAATCTTCTACCAGTACTTGCATGAAAAAATATCTTGATTCCATGTTGGATCCGGCAAGTTTTGTTTCAAATTTTTTTCCATTGACAAAATATGACTTAATCTCACTAGCATAGTAGATCTTTATTTCCCCTGTAACCGGCTCAATTACCTTTAAATATAATTCTTCCTTATCCCCGGGATTTATGATAAAGGTCCTATGTATGGTATCATTGTCATGATTGATGAAATATCCTTTTAAATTTCCTTCCTTGCTTATTTGACTGAATAAGGATGATGAAAGGGTTAGCAAAAATATGATGGATATGATTATTTTTTTTATTTCCACATCTATAGATTTAATCCTGTTTAATTTAGTTTAAAAATTATTAATCAACGAATTAAATTTTTAAACATTAGGTTATCGTTCTATATTAATATAGGTTACATCGGTTTACGTGTTATTTTATGAATAGGTTATATAGTCTTATTACTTTTATTATTATTTTTTTTTTTAATACCATTTTTAATAAGTGGTAATGGGGTGGGAGAGAAAAGAGGTGATAGATCCTGGGTCTCACAATATAGACCTTAAAAGTTTTTAGGAATAAGGATTAAATTAAAACTATTCTTTTCTTTGTGTTGTTAATCATTTCAAGATTTTGAATTTAAAGCATAGGAGTATGTATAACCCAGTATCTACTTATCGACTACAATTATATAAAGATTTTAATTTTCAACATTTAAAAGAAATTATAGATTATTTACATGATTTAGGAATAGTTACCCTTTATGTTTCACCATTTTTTGAATCTGTAAAGGGAAGCCAACATGGTTATGACCAGGTGAACCCTGATCATCTGAATCCGGGAATAGGTACCCTTGAAGAATTTCAAGAAGTACGGCGTATCCTGCAGGAAAAAGGTATGGGATGGTTACAAGATATTGTTCCAAATCATATGGCATTTGATTCTTCCAATCCATGGATATATGATGTTTTTGAAAGAGGGGGTAATTCATCTTATTTTCATTTTTTTGATAATAATTGGGATCATTATTTAAGCAAGTATAAAGACAAAATCATGTTGCCCGTGCTGGGAAAACTTCTCGAGGAGGCCGTGGAAAAAAAAGAAATAACCCTTGATTATACGGCCAACGGATTTATTTTTAGGTATTATGAAAAATATTATCCTTTGAATATTGAATCTTATTCTTATATTATTCAATCCTTGAACCCTCCCGGGGATTTGCATCCAATGATGGATAGATTAAAGCATTTTCAAGAAAAAGATGATAACCCGGGAGAAGAGTGGAAAGAAATTAAAAATGAATTATTTGTATTATTTAACCAGGATCCTTCGGTAAAGTCCCACGTGATTGCATGCTTAAATAACTTTAATAATCAACCGGGTTTATTGTTAGATTTGCTTGATAAGCAACATTACAGGTTTTCATTCTGGAAGAAAACTGAAAAGGAAATAACTTACAGGCGCTTTTTTACCATCAATGATATGATTAGCTTACGGATGCAAAACGAGGAAGTTTTCATTCGATTTCATAAGTTCATACACGAACTGGTGAAGGAAAAATGGGTGGATGGCATTCGTATCGACCACGTGGACGGCCTTTTAGATCCTGGTCAATACCTGTCACGGCTTCGCGAGCTGGCTGGGAAAGACATCTACTTGTTGGTGGAAAAAATATTAGAAAAAGAAGAGCGATTACCTGCTAACTGGCCAGTTCAAGGTACTACAGGTTATGACTTTCTTGGACTGGTAAATGATCTTTTTATCAATAGCAAAAATGAAGGAGATTTTACGAACTTGTACGTACGGTGGCAAGATGATGTACCGGGAGAATTCAAGAAGATAGTTTACCAACGCAAAAAGTTGATCTTAGAAGAAAGAATGTCCGGTGAGTTGAATAACTTGTTTCACCTTGCCAAGGCTTATCAATTAATACCAAGTCATTATCCTGCTTATGATGAAAAAAAGATTAAGGAAACAATCGCTGAATTTTTAATTCTCATGCCGGTTTACAGGTTTTATTTTCAAAACCTCCCCCCGAAAGGCGATGATGCAGAGATAGCTAAAGGTGTCCTGGAAAAAATGAGAAAACAATTTACCCATCTTAAAAATGAAATTGATTGGCTTGAAAAGCTAATGTTTTCTGAAATGGATAAGGAGGGGAAGAAACTGTATTTCCTGGGGCGTTGCATGCAATTAAGCGGCCCTTTGACAGCAAAGGGTTTGGAAGATACCGCTTTTTATGTTTACAACCGATTTATTAGCCAGAATGAAGTGGGAAGTAGTCCTTATGGTTTTGGGATTAGCTCGAAGGATTTTCATTCTAAAATGGCAGAAAGAGCAGTTAATATTCCCCTTACCATGACAACCACTGCCACACATGATACTAAAAGAGGAGAGGATGTTCGGGCAAGGCTTAATGTTATTAGTGATCTTCCAAGGGAATGGATGCATACGGTAAAGAGGTGGAAAAAAGCTAATGAAAAATATATTTTTCGGGAACATTATCAAATCATGCCAAGCGAAAATGATGAATACCTTATTTATCAGACCATAGTTGGAGCACTTCCCGTGGATATGAAACTAGACGATGAATTTTTGCAACGTTTGAAGGATTACCTAATAAAAGCAGTGAGAGAGGCAAAAATGTATTCCGCATGGAATGACCCGGATGAACAATATGAACAAAAAACCATTGAATTCATAGAAAAAATTATTGAAAATAAAACCTTCCTTGATGAAGAGTCTATTCGTTTCATGAAGAAAATAATCGACCTGGGAATAACAAATTCTTTAGGTCAAGTCGTAATTAAATTCATGGCACCAGGAATTCCTGATCTTTACCAGGGGAATGAATTGTGGGACTTGAGCCTTGTCGATCCGGATAATCGTAAACCGGTAGATTTCGAGGAAAGAAAAAATGTTCTTCGAGAAATAAAGGAAATGATCCGTGTAAAAGGTTTGAAAAAGACTGGCGAAGAACTTTGGAAAGAGCGTTATAATGGTAAGGTAAAATTGTGGCTTACCTGGATCTTGCTTCAAGAAAGAAAGAAGAATCGGGCGGTATTTGAAAAGGGTGAATATATTCCAGTTAAAGTAAAGGGAAAGAAAAAAGACAACCTATTTTGTTTTGCCAGGTTACAAGGTGAAAATTACTACCTGGTAGTTGTTTCCTTGCATCTAGCCGAGATAACCGGGAAAGAAAAATATGGTTTAGAAAAGATTAAATGGAAAAATACAAGGATCGTGGCCGATGAGTTTACCCCGATCAAGATGGAAGATATATTAACAGGAAACAGGGTTGAGGTTGATGATAATTTCATCCCGGTTGAAGAAATATTAAATGATCTTCCTGTTGCCATTTTCCGGGGGAAGAGAAAAATATCCAGCAGGCGAAGTGGGGTATTGTTGCATATAACCTCACTGCCTTCGCAATTCGGGGTAGGCGATCTTGGTCCCGGTGCTTATCAATTTGCCGACTTTCTACATGCCACTGGACAAAGCTATTGGCAAATACTCCCATTAAACCCGGTGAACAGGTTTTCTTCTTATTCACCTTACAGTTCTTACTCAGCTTTTGCGGGAAATGTTTTGTTGCTAAGTCCTGAAATTTTTTACAAGGAAGGGTTAATTAGGAAAACTGATTTGGAAAATCATGGTTATGATTTTAATAATGGGAAAGAAGTAGAATTCGAGAAAGCAGAGGATTATAAAAATGAACTATTTGACATAGCTTATGAAAACTTTGTACCTGGTGAATTTAATTCGTTGAGAAATGAATTCGAAGAATATATCCGTGAAGAAAAATACTGGTTGGATGACTTTTCCTTATTTATTGCCATAAAAAAACAACATGGTGGGAAAAGCTGGGATAAATGGCCCAATGGTTTGAAGGAGAGAGAGGATGAGGCAATTTCCATTTTTGCCAAGAACCACTTTAAAGATATTGATACGGAAAAGTTTCTGCAATTCATGTTTAACCAACAATGGATGGATCTTACTATATATTGTAAAGAACGAGGTATAAAAATATTTGGCGACATTCCCATATACGTAAGCTATGATAGTTGCGATGTTTGGTCCAACCCGTGTATTTTTAACCTTGATGATCAAAAACAACCTCTTGGTGTGGCTGGTGTGCCACCGGATTATTTTAGTGAGACCGGGCAATTATGGAATATGCCAACCTATCGTTGGGATGT
>CAZOSQ010000342.1:0-4210 GCA_964582245.1 uncultured Bacteroidales bacterium
AGCGAAGCGATTTCATGACTGAAAGGAATAAAATTAATTTTATTATGATGAAACAATTTTCGGATCCTCCTTCCCGAAAGACGTTAAAATGATCAGAGAGTTATGGTGCTGAAATAAACTTCCTGGTTCATACCGGAAAACTTGAAAACATTTATAAACAATAAATTTAGTGCATATAGAACTATAATTATTTGCAATGGTTTTAAAAGTTCATATATAACATTCGATGAGATATTCTGCCGGTATCCTCAACCTGACAAAACAAGTTTGGCAATATTTTGAATTAAATTTGCGGTATCCCTGATATTTGTGGGTTAAAAAAATATTTTCCGGATTTTAGGTGTTGTATAACAGATTGAAAATGCAAATATCTCACAATATTAAATTTTGTTTACAGGTTTTTTTTATGACAGCACAGTCGAAAAACCTATGGAATGATCGCTGGACATGCTGTGGGCTGTAAAAAAATTAAACAATGATAAAAAGTATAATAAGGTTGTTGATACTGTTCTTCCTCGTCAACGGACAGCTATATGCGCATTCGGTCAAACCCAAATACCATGTTATCATCGATACCGATGGGGCATTGGACGATATGCGCACCTTGTCCATGTTTCTGTCCGGCAACGACATCAGGGTATTGGCCATTACCTGTTCCCAAGGTTATTTTATGTCTTGGGAAGTACATAAAAAAGTGTCGTCGTTGCTTTCGGTATTTCACCATGAAGGAATACAAGCGGGCATCAGCGAACAAGCAGGAGCCGTGTTGCCGGAATGGTCACGGTTCGCCCGGGGCATAAGCTGGGGTGGGAAGATATCAGGAACAGGCAACCCGGGGGTGGATGTGAGATCATTGGAGTTGCTTGACCGGGTTGCAGAAAACTATAAAGACACCATAACACTTATAGCTTTAGGTTCATTAAAAACCTTTGCGGATTGGATTGTGTGTCAGTTCGCTGGCATATAACCAGGTAGATGCAGGAAGAAATAAGGCACGGTGTCTCAACATACGGTTTGCTGACCAACAGGTATTGGCTTTATATCGAAAAGTTGGCAATGAAATACTGGACAGAGCTTGACCGGAATGAAATATTTAAAATTGAAAGGTTACATGGTTATTAACAATAGTGGCCGATTTTGCCAAAACGACTTGAAAATTGTAAAGCATCGGCCTCCACTATCATGCTTTGCTGAAAATACTTCCTTTAGCCGATTTTCGGGCAAAAGAAGTTTATTTTCCATGATTTTTCCTATTTTTATGCATTATATTGAAAATTATAAATAAATTTTAAGGGGTGAAAAAAGGCATATTAAAAAAAGAATTGGGATTATTTGGGGTATTCTCAATAAGCACAGGGGCGATGTTTAGCAGCGGGTTTTTCCTTTTGCCGGGGATAGCATCCCACTTTACCGGACCCTCTGTTTTTTTGGCATATCTTGTATCAGGATTGCTGATAATACCGGCCATGCTTTGTATTGCAGAGATATCCACCGCCATACCCAAAGCAGGCGGCGCATATTTTATCCTAGACAGGGCTTATGGCCCATTATTGGGCACGGTTGGGGGTATTGGAACCTATCTGGCCCTTATTTTGAAATCTGCTTTTGCCCTCATTGGGCTGGGTGCATATACCACATTGGTCCTTGATATACCCATGAGACCAATAGCGTTGGTGTTGACAGTAGTATTTACGATCATGAACATCTTTGGTTCAAAGAAAAGTTCCTTGCTCCAAAATACATTTGTCATCATTATCCTTTTTGTTTTGGGGTTAGTGTTATTTGACGGGTTATTTCAGCTAATTGGCAATAAATCCATTAGCACACTGGCAAGGAATAACTTAACCCCTTTTTTTGAACAAGGGTTGGGTGGATTCTTTGCTACAGTCGGTTTTGTTTTTGTATCCTATGCCGGCCTTACACAAATAGCAAGCGTGGCCGAGGAAATAAAAAACCCCGAACGCAATATACCTTTGGGCATGTTCCTGTCCCTCATGGTTACATGTACGATTTATGTTTTAGGTACTTTTTTGATGGTAAGTTTTATTGAAAAGAATGATTTCTCGAACGACCTCACCCCTGTGGCAACCCTGACAGAGTATACTTTAAAATGGCTTCCGGGCAAAGTTGCGCTGGTCATGATCGTAACAAGCGCCATAGCCGCATTTGCCTCTACGGGCAATGCGGGGATCATGGCGTCCTCAAGATATCCATTGGCGATGTCCCGCGACAAATTGCTGCCCCCTATATTCGGGCAACAAAATAAAAAAACCAAAATGCCTGTTTTTTCGATCATCATAACCGCCTTGATCATAATCTTCATTATCCTTTTTGTAAGCGCGGAAGGCATTGCAAAAATGGCAAGCGCTTTTCAATTATTGATTTTTTTCTTTATAAATTTAGCGGTAATTGTTTTCCGCAATAGCAAAATTGAAGCATACGACCCTGGATACATGGCGCCCTTTTATCCTTATATGCAAATCTTCGGTATGATAACATCTTTTGCCCTTATAGTTTATTTAGGGTGGGCGCCCAGCCTGTTTTCTGTGGGGTTGATCCTTTTAAGTGTTTTGTGGTATAATTACTACGTTAAAGGGAAAGTGGCCAGGAGGGGCGCTATTTTACATTGGTTCGCACTCTTGGGAAAAGAAAAATATGACAGGATAGAAAATGAATTTTTTCATATCATCAAAGAAAAAGGGTTGCGTGAAAAAGACCAGTTTGACCAATTGGTTACAAATGCGGAAATATCATTTATTGAAAACAATAGTTTATTGATAAATACAAAAACTTACAGGCAAGTTATCAATGATACAGCCAGTAAAATAGCTGAAAAGATACATGTTGACAAAGATAAATTAATTGAAGGCTTCTCCAGGGAAAAAAATATTGACGCTGAATTTGTCATTCCAGGAGTTTCTGTTTTATTTGCCAGTTTTGAAAAGGTATCCGTCCCCCAGGCATTTATCGTGATATCAAAGAAAGGCATAAGAAAAAAAGTAGTCAAAAATAGAATCAGGTCAGAAGATACTATCAATGTGTTTTTCTTTATTGTTGCCCCTTCAAACGACAAAAAACTTTTACTGAGAATCCTCTCGAGATTGCTTGATATTACGGATAGAAAGAATTTTCACCAACTAATAACATCCAAGGAAACCTCACGCGAAGTCAAAGAATTCCTGCTACACAATGACAGGTTTATACATATATCCCTTGTCCCTGAAAATAAAGCATGCTTGGAGTTGATAGGAAAAAAGATCAAAGATACAGGCTTTCCCCGGGGTGTGCTAATTGCCATTATCGACCGCGGGCACGACACTATAACACCGGATGGCGATACCATGCTCATGGAAAAAGACCTGTTGACTATTATAGGCCCTCCCGAAAAACTAAAGGAACTCAACAAGTATTTGCACTTTGAATCTTAAAGCCTGTTGATGTATCGTGATGGTGTTTGAAATTGCAAAAGATTTTTGCATGGCATTGAACCTCACTGCCGGTAGATTACCGGGAACCTCTTACAAGCCCTGAAAGTTTACGGGGTAAATCATTCTTTTTCGCAGAAATTAATGCTTAATTTTCATGTTTGTTTTATAATATATTTTTGCATTAGTAAAAGAACAAACTTCTCATTCAGAAATAAAACATCGCTAATGCTTTATTTCGAAGTATTAATATTTTCATGACAAGGAATATTTTCTTTTTAGGTGAAAAATATTGAAGTAAATGTATGGTATTCTACCAGGAAAAGTAAATGTTAAAATACTAATTATAACTTCCTTAAAAAGTATATACGTTTATTTCTGCATGTCCTGATTATATTATTATTAAAAATATTCTTTTGTAAAATATTTTTTAAACCCGGCAGTATTTAAACACTGCCAGGTTTAAAAATTGTTTAATCAATTACAATGGATCCTTTCAAAACCTTCTCGCCGTTCATTTCTAAAAAGTAGAACCCGGGGGACAGGCCGTTTCTCTTTATGGTAAATTCATTTCCTGTTATGCCTGTCCTTTCCCGTACCACTTTTCCTGTTATGTCTATAATCCTCAAGGTGTACTCCCTGTTTTGGGGGTTATTGAAGACCACCTTGGCTGTTTCGTTAAAAGGGTTGGGATACACGTGCAGCCCTGCTTTTTCGGACCTGGAAATTATTCCGCTTGTTCTCTGCCGGTTGTCTTCCAGGTTGGAGAGGGAGCGGGAGAATGG
>CAZOSQ010000343.1:0-4209 GCA_964582245.1 uncultured Bacteroidales bacterium
AAACAGTTCGGTATTGTATTTGTTCATATCAATATATTGTACCGACCATAAAAAAGGTTTTTATATTTAGTGACCCGTTAAATTTGATATTGCAAAAGCGAAGTCCCTTTATTTAAGCCATGGGGCGCAATCCATGGTATTTGAAAAAATAGTCATGAATTCTTTCTTTAAGATGAAATAGAACAAGTCATTGGTTTGATTTTTGCTTTTCTTGTTGATTAGTAATGGATTGCTTTTAAATTAAACAATAAACGAAATTCTTTGTGAATTTTTCAGGTGTGATAATATCAATTTTTGCCTTGTTTTTCTTTTCCGGCAGCAATTTATCAGGTCAGAGGATTGAAAAGCCGGAAAATAATTTCTTTGACAATAGCGAAGTGATAGAACTGACCATTGCTTTTGATATAAAGGTCCTATTTAGAGACAGGGGCGAAAATCCGGGATACCATCCTGGTCTGTTGTCATTTAGTAATGAGGACGGTAACCAAATCTCGATCGATATAGGCATTCGGGCGAGAGGTGATTTCAGGAAAGATCCATTGCATTGCGATTTTCCTCCACTGAAGATAGATTTTTCCAAGGAAGAAGTGGAGCACACGATTTTTTAAGAGGAAAAGAAATTGAAACTGGTAACACACTGTCGTACAAGTAGTTCAAAATACGAGCAATACATGTTGCAGGAATACCTGGTATACAAGATGTATAACTTGTTCACCCCCGTGAGCTACCGGGTTCGGCTTGTCTCTGTAATCTATATCGATATTAATAATCAAACGGCGCCATTGAAACGCTATGCATTTTTCATTGAAAAAACAGCAGGAATGGCCGCCCGGAATTTTGGGGTTAACCTGAAAGTAAACAATATTCACCCAGATTCAACCAGGGTGCATCATGTAACCATGCTTTCCCTGTTTCAATACATGATAGGTAACACCGACTGGTCAATTCCCGGTCTGCATAATATAAAGCTGGTTAAAGCAGAATTGGATCGACCTCCTTACGCTGTGCCCTATGATTTTGATTTTGCCGGTATAATTTCGGTTCCTTACGCGAAACCTCTTCCAATGCTTCCGATAAAATCAGTGAAAGATAGATTGTTCAGAGGGTTTTGTAGGCCCGAGGGTGAATTGAATGAAGTGCTGGAAGAATTCAGGGAAAATGAGGAAAAGATTTATGCCATTTACCAGGATTTTTATTTATTGGAAGAAAAATATGCTCAAAGTGCCATGAAATATATTGATGAATTATTTCGGGTCATTGATGATCAAAAGTCAGTTTGGAAAGAATTTACCCGTGATTGTCGTACCAAGTAACTCCCTGGAGGGCGATACGAGCATATTCCGAGAGTTGGAAAACAGATTCACTTAATTTGGATAATTATTATTTTAAAAATTATAGTAATTTTAACGGTGAGGGTTAAAAACAAAAATACCTGATAACTACCAGGTTTTAAAATAATATGTATGTCAAAGGATGAGGTTAAAAAACTCAAGGAAGAAAACTATCAGTTAAGGGAAGAGATCAAGACCTTGAGATTACAACAGGAATATGTTTCGGAATTATTGGATAATTTCAGAAACCAGCAAGGAGAGTTTTTTGAAGCAAAACAAAAACTGCAGTTTATTCTCGATAACATTCCACAACGTGTTTTCTGGAAAAACAAGAATTTAATATATTTAGGTTGCAATGCTTCTTTTGCAAGAGATGCAGGTTTAAAACATCCTTCTGAAGTAATCGGGAAAAGTGATTATGAATTGCAATGGAGAAAATCGGCCGCGGATTATCGCGGGGACGATCAATACATCATGAAAACCGGTAAGTCCAGGATTAATTATGAAGAAGAACAACACCACGATAATGGACAATTATTATGGTTGCAGACATCCAAAATACCCCTTAGAAATGATCAGGGTGATATTACCGGGGTTTTAGGTACCTACGAGGATATAACCGAGAAAAAATTATACCGTGAACATATTGAGAAAAAAAATCAGGAAATCCGTGAAAAAATTGAAGATGTCGAACGCGCTTTTGATAAAGTTAAGGAAAGTGAATATAAATTAAGATCTTTTTTGACGTTATCTCCCGGGATTACTTTTTTACTGGATCCCGATGGTACTTACCTGGAAATATATACAAGTGAGCCTGAATTACTTGTTGCCCCGAGAGAAGAACTATTGGGGAGAAAATTTGTTGATTTTTTTTCACCCGAGGCTGTTAAACTTATAATGGATAAATTTAATGCAGCAATTCAGTACGGGAATATTCAGTCTATTGAATATCCTATCGTGAAAAAGTCAGAACCTGATAAACTATACTGGTTCGAGGGACTGATTAAAAAGGTCAATATTGGAGAAGAAACACGAATTTTATTTGTTGCTCATGATACCACTGAAAGAAGAAAAGTCGAAGAGAATCTTCGATTAATAGAAGCCCAGCAGAATGCTATATTAAATAACCTGCCATTCATGACCTGGCTCAAAGATAAGAATGGTATTTATCTTCATGCTAATGAAGCTTTTTATTCAGTTTCAGGACTATTAGCAGAATCAGTTAAAGGGAAAACCACGAAAGAAATATTCCCGGGAAAGTTCAGTTATTATCTCGATAAAATCGAAAATGAAGTAATAAACTCAAAAGTTCAGGTCAATACAGAGATACATTTACCAGATGACAAAAATTTTTCAGAATGGTACGATGTTAGTATTTCACCCGTGTTTAATGATAGGCTGGAGGTAATAGGATCCACCGGTATCGCCCGTAATATAACTGCAAGGAAGAGATCTGAAAGATTATTAATAGAAGCGAAAGAAAAAGCTGAAGAAGCTGATAAATTAAAGTCTGCTTTTCTTGCTAACATGAGCCATGAGATTAGGACTCCAATGAACGCTATTATAGGTTTTTCCAGCTTACTGGATGATGATACACTTCCAAGGCATAAATCAAGAGAATATATTAACCTGATTAACGAAAACGGGAACTCCCTGATTAATATTATCAATGATATTATTGATATTGCCAAAATTGAAGCTGGTCAACTAAAAATTAATAATGATTATATACAAGTACATGAAATATTGGAAGATACTCATGTATTATTCAATGAAATGTTTAGTAGAAAGTCGAAAGAAGTTGTTATCCTGTTAGATAAATATCCATCGAATACATCACCTTTACTTCTGGCAGATAAAGGAAAGTTAAAGCAAATATTCACAAATCTTATTTCAAATGCCTATAAATTCACTGATTATGGTAGTATTAACATCGGGTATCGGGTAATCAAGACAGAAGCAATAGAATTTTACGTGGCTGATACCGGGATGGGCATACCAGAATCAAAACAACAGATTATCTTTGATCGCTTCAGGCAACTGGATGATACTTATACCCGGGGATATGGTGGTACCGGACTGGGATTGGCCATTTGTAAAAACCTGATCGAAATGATGAGCGGAACAATCCGGGTTGAGTCCACCCCCGGTAGGGGTTCTGTCTTTTATTTTCAATTGCCCATGGTTAAGACTCCATTCCCAGAAGTTGGAAAAAATCATGAAAAGGAAAAAATAATTGTAACCGAGAGATTTAATAATGTTTCAATACTAATCGCAGAAGATGAAGACGTTAATTTCTTTTATTTAAGTGAAATATTAAAGAAATATAACATGCAGATTCATCGTGCCTGCTCGGGAATTGAAGCGATTCAGCATTGTAATAATTTAGAAATTGATATCGTGCTAATGGATATCAAAATGCCTGGAATGGATGGACATAAAGCTACTCGTGAAATTAAAAAGAAATTTCCCTGGTTGCCTGTTATCGCGCAGACAGCATATGCTATGGAAGAAGAAAAGAACGAATGTTTCGAGGCAGGTTGTGACGCCTATTTATCAAAACCTCTGAAAGAAAAGGATATTCTACACACGATATACAGGTACCTGGATATTTCAAAAACAGAAGAATGAATGTGACATCCTGAAATATTTTGCAAGGAAAATCGTTCTCTTTTGAGAAAATGTTTAATTTTGATATAGTTAAAAATTTGTCATATTAATTATATTTTCTGTACAATGCATTTGTTCATTCAAACAAAATTTTGATATAGTATAATTCAACGATATTATGGATAATTTATAACAGTTAAAAGAATGAAATTCAAAAATAATATTGCACGGGTCGGTTTAATTATCATCCTTTGTGTTTCGGGATTAG
>CAZOSQ010000344.1:0-4209 GCA_964582245.1 uncultured Bacteroidales bacterium
TTCACGCTAAAATTGCCTTAATAAGAAAAGAAACAAAAGGGAAAATAAAAAAGTTTGCTTTCCTGGGTACAGGAAATTTCAATGAAAAAACTGCCAAAATTTACGCTGATCATGGATATTTTACTACCCACGAGGGACTGACTAACGATTTGGAGACCCTTTTTTATTTCTTGGAAGATCATCAAAAACAATGTAATTTCAATCATATCCTGGTGCCCAATTGTAACCTAATTCCCACTTTTTTGCAATTAATCGAGCGAGAAATTCAAAACGTGAAAAATGGAGGAAAAGGATATATTATTATAAAAATGAACGGGCTCGAAGAACCCACAATGATTACTGCTTTATATAAAGCTAGCGAAGCAGGCGTTAAAATTGATTGCATCATACGGGGAATTTGTTGCTTAAAACCAGGGGAACCTTATAGTAAGAACATTAGGGTGATAAGGATAGTAGATCGTTTCCTGGAACATGCACGGGTATGTCTTTTCTACAACAATGGAGAAAATAACCTTTACCTAGGCTCGGCTGACTGGATGAAACGTAATCTTCACCGTCGAGTTGAATGTGTTTTTCCTGTTTTTGACCCCGAAAATAAGAAAGAATTGATAGACTTATTAAATATTCAACTAAAAGATAATGTAAGTGCCAGGTTGATCGGATCAAATCTTGAAAATATCAAGATTAAAAATGGTGAAAAACCCATAAGGGCGCAATTTGCTACATATGAATACCTATCAAAAAAATAAACCAGTCAAGGGTATTCTTCACTTCTATTCAAATACAATCTCCCCTTTTGTTAATATTTTATTTTGGCTCGAAATTTTAGCTTTCTTCTAGTGTCTTGTCAATGATAAAGCGTCCTGACGTTTCAGCCACTACGCCGGGTTGAAGGTAAATCTGATGCGCTTTAATACATGTGACGCATCACTAGTGTCATGGATGATAATTGACGACTGAAGATATGTCACTTTCATTGATTAGAAGGTATTTCTAACCGCTTTTTAATGTACGAGGTATCACTAATTGCGGTTTAAATACTTTTGAAGTGTATCAAACAATTTTTTTTTGATAATAGGTTTTAACAAGTAATCGGAGCAACCTGCCTTGCTACATTTTTCCTTGTCCTGTTCTAATGCATATGCAGTTTGAGCTATAATCGGAATGAAAGGGTATTTCTTTTTTATATGACATGTTGCTTCTATTCCGTTCATTTTAGGCATTTTAATATCCATTAAAATAATATCAATATTATTATCTTCCACTATTTTTATTGCATCTAATCCATCTCGAGCCCAGTAAACATTCGCCTTTCTAAATGATAATATTTCATTTAAATATTCATAATTCATTATATCATCTTCAGCCACTAGAATATTTTTCCCAAAAAAACTAATCTCATTATCTTCTTTCTCTTCATAAAATAAAGCATTTTCTTTTTTAACAATCAATAAGGGTAAGGAAACAAAAAAATCAGTACCCCCGTTTCTTTTTGATTCTTTCCATATTTTACCATCCAAGTAGTGTGTTATTTCTTTAGATATGCTCAATCCTAGGCTATTACCGCTCCCTACTTCCCTATTTAAATCATTCTTTAAAGAAGAAAGATGTTTATATGCATTTCTTTTTTTATCCCGAGGAATAATAAGGCCACTATCTTTTACATAAAGTAGCAAATCATTTTGCCTGACTTCGTATCCAAAACGAATATATCCGCGTGTAGTAAAATTAATCGAGTTATTCAAAAGGTTTGTCAATACTTGTTTTACACGAAGCGGATCAGAATTTATAAAACTCTCCTCGTTTATTTTTCCCTTCTCAACCGAAAAATTTATTCCCGGGGAAATTCTTGTAGAATAATACTTGTACAAATCATCTAGCAATTCATTTAAAGAAAAGAATTTATTTTCAATAACTAAATTTCCAGATTCAATTAATGAAATATCAATCATATCATTAAGTACATGCAATAAATCATTGCTTTTCTGGGTGATAATTTCAACGTACTTTTTCCGTTTTTCAACGGATATATCATCTTGTCTTAATAGCAAGGAAAAACCCAGTATAGCATTTAAGGGAGTTCTTATCTCGTGTGAAATATTTGATATGAATTCAACTTTATTTTTATCCTTCTCTTCAGTGATTTTTCTTTTTCGCACCAATTCTTTCTCCCTTGAAATATTATTAATAGAGAGAGAAGAAATTTCCATTAGTTTCTTTATGAATTTTAGCTCTTCTTTGTTCATATTTCGAACGATAAGATGAATTGCACCTGCTAAAGTCTTATTTTCCTTCAGTCCAAATGAATATATTTTTTTACTTCCCGTGACATCCATTAAGAAACAAAAAAAATCATACTGCTTGCCATTATTTTTTTTAAACTCCTTATTTGAAAAAGAATAAAAATCTTTATCCAATAGTTTTTGAAAAAAGGTGTCGCTAAATCTATAAGTTTTATCAAAATCAATTGGGCTTTTCTCAAAAATTATTTCATCATATTGTTTAGAAAAGACTTTATTCTTCGTTCGTTTCTCAATTTTTTCAGAAAATTGATTAGACACAACTACTGACATTGGAAATGCTTCCGATAAAGTGGCTGCCAAGATATCTAATATTTTAGTAATCTGCCTGCAAGATAAAATACCTTTTGAGAATTTTAGTATGTAATCAACATCCACCGATTTTATAGATGTATTTTTGGATGATTTTTTCACTCGAGTATTTTTTAATAGTTTACGTTCTCATGGTTTCGATAATCGGATGGGAACTCGAATGATTATTTTGCCTTTGCCAAATCCTTTGGGGTTCAAGAATATTTGTGATTTTGAAATCATGCTTTATTTTATCACTTCTTATCTCCACAATTGTAAACAAAAAAATCATTTCTTTTAAATATAGCTGTTTTTCTTAAAATTTGAATGTAATAAAATAAAAAAAGGGGATGATCCCCTTTTTTTGTAATTTGCCCTGATAATTTAATAAAAAATATTATTCAAGGATAAGTTTATAAAAACCTTTTCCTTGAAAAGTAATTGTTGAAATATCATTTTTATTTTCCTGGTTTGCATTAACCCGGGCATTTTTACCATCATAAACAACAACTTTCTTTTCAAGATTTTTAAATTCTAAATTATTTTTTCCGTAACAGCGAATTACATATTCAGTTTTTCCTTGAATGATATTTACAGACATTAATTGTATGGTTGATCGAATCAGCGTATTTTTTGGAGGGGTGACGTCATCTTTCATGATCACTTCAAGATTATTATTTCCATTCCTCAACCATCCCTCCGGAACTTGCCAAGTATACATTAACTCTTGTCCATTTAAGGTTACCTTGGATATGTTCCCACTACCCTTGTAGTGTATGTTTAGCAAACCATTTTTATACTGATAATTATTAATAGAGTCTATAAAATCAGTAGGCCTTGCTGCAATACCGTAAGGAAGTTTTTTTATACCTAAATTAGCCATAGTTCCCATCCATGCACCAAATGTAGCTGTACTTTGACGTATATCATTTTCAGGATTATCGGGTCCTGCACCAGTTACTTTTACCATAGTATTCTTCAAGGGTAAAAATTCATTCGGCTCATAACATTTTTCAGTGGCATGATCAACTAGTTTCATGATGGTATCTTCCTTAAAATTTAACACATCCAAACTAGCTAAAAAAGAAAAAGTTGATGGCAAGTGTTTATTCTCCATATCAACCATTAGGTCATCTAGTAACAATTGTTTGACAGCAGTAATATCAATTCCCTCAGGATAGAAATTAGGCAAAGCCAAGGCCCAAGTATAATCCTCTTTGCTCAAACCGTAAGGCCCAGCCTTAATATATTGACCTTTATCTGTTAATAAAACACCATACCCGGGTAGTTCATTTTCTTTAAAGAGCGATTTGATAAAGGGTTCTAATTGACTTGCCTTGTAAGTGTATTCCCTCGATTTTTCCCCGTATTGCATCGCGGAAAGCATATGGTATGTTGCATACATGAGAGAATTAATATAGAGGTCATATGAACGTGTAATTACTTGTTCATTAAATTTTACCGGAACAGTTTCAGTAGGTTTACCGAGAGAATTATCCCATCCATAGTCCCAACTATTTGTCAGGGGGATTTCATGTGCATAATACCTGCCAAATGCCTTCATTTTTGGATCATAACTGTATTTTTCAATCCAATCCACGGCATCTTCCATAACTTT
>CAZOSQ010000345.1:0-4206 GCA_964582245.1 uncultured Bacteroidales bacterium
CCAAGGTCATAACAGTTTTTCATGATATAGAAGCGGGATTTTTCTTGGACACCAATGTTTCTTGTTCACCTGCAGAATTTAAATTCACCAGTAGTTCACTGGGAGAATCTTATTATTACTGGGATTTTGATGATGGGGCTACTTCAAACGAAATAGATTCATGCACCCATCTCTATGAACATAATTTAGATAGCGAGCCCGTAATCTTTAAGCCCAAATTGTTGGTGAAAGCTGACAATAATGTTTGTTGGGACACAGCAAGCGCCATGATCACCATAAACCCTTATATAAAAGCCGAATTCACCGTTGCTGATCATATTGATTGCACCCCATTTTCCACCATTTTTGACAATACTTCTTTTGGAAAAGACAACATCTATGAATGGTATGTAAACAATGTTTTAATAGTAACAGCCCCCGCGGATACCTCGAGTTTTTCTTATACATTTACCAACTCGACGGACAATATAGAACCTTACCTTATTCGATTAAATGGTGTGAATAAAGAAGGTTGTAATTCCAGCTACCAAGATACTATTAAAGTGTACCCGGAAATTGTTTCTAACTTTGTAACAAACACTACCCAAGGATGTCATCCCTTGACAGTCCATTTCAGCGACTCATCTTTAAACGCTGATGATTATTACTGGAAATTCGGGGACCAGAATTCATCTACTATAAAAGATCCCTCACATACCTTTACCAATTTTAGTCATACCAAGGATACTATGTATACCGTGACTTTAATTAGCTCTAGGGATAATTGTTCTGATTCAATCAAAAAGAATGTCCACGTCTACCCCATACCTAAAGCCGATTTTGCAGTGAACGAATCTTCTAACTGCACCCCTTTCCTGGTCGAGATCATGAATAAATCAGAAGAATCATCAGCCAGCTATTATATTGACTATGGTGACGGAAATTCTAATAATTTTATGTCCTTTACCCACGATCTACATACATACCTGAACCTATCCAGTAACACTGAAACCTTCACCATTGAACTTATCGTTACAACGGCCAATGGATGTATGGATACCTCGAGTTCTGTTATCCAGGTCTACCCCGATGTTACGGCGGAATTTGATTATGACAGCAGTGGATGCTCCCCTTTCACCTCGTCTTTTACCAATCTTTCTGTTAATGCGGATGAGTTTAAATGGAATTTTGGTGACGGAAAGTATTCTTCATTGGAGAATCCCGAGCATCGTTTTGTAAATGACTCTTCAAATGATCTTAACTATAGGGTCTCCTTGGTGTCCACCTCAAAATTTGGCTGTTCCGATTCTATTTCCCATGTGGTTACAGTATATTCAACCCCAAAGGCTGCATTCAACATAGATCCTGTCTTCCAAATATACGAACCGCCGGCCAATATTAATATTGAAAACAGGATAACACATCGAGAATATTGGTTGTATCAATGGGATTTCGGGGATAATACCCAATCTGGCTCTTCCGAAGAATTTTTTTCTAAAACTTATGACAAATGGGGAAACATGGAAAATGACTACACGTACCTGGTTCAATTAAACCTCAAGAATCCCATACACCAGGAGTGTTCAGATTCCATAGTACGTCCCATAGTCATTCAGCCACACATCCCTACCATCCTAATTGGCAGCATTGATTCAACAGGTTGCGTGGATTTCATTGTTGATTTCAAACTAGACACGATTGCATATGATGATAGCATTGCATGGGATTTCGGTGATGGTAATTTTGCCTACGATATTTATGACCCAAGACATACATTCACTTCTGCCGGTCTATATAACGTAAAGGTTATAGTTGCCGGGCAAGGCGGAGTGACTTATGCAACTAAATTAATCGAGGTTTATCCTAAACCTAAACCCGATTTTGATGTAAACCCAAAAGAGATTTTATTTCCCAATGCAACCATTCATTGCTATAACCAGACCGAGTTTGGTGAAAAATATTTGTGGAAATTTGGTGACGGCGACACGTCAACTTTAAAAGATCCATTATATACTTATGGTAAAGATGATGATTTAACCTTCTTGGAAAAAGAAGCATTACTTGGAAAAAAAGATATTACCTTGGTTGCATGGACAGTCCATGGATGTAGTGATTCAATCACTAAGTATGATATCGTTGATATCCTTGGGGAAAAATTATTAGAATTTCCAAATGCTTTTGTACCAGGCAAAGAGGGACCAAACGGTGGAAAATACCAAGATAAGAATCTTAATGCCCACATGGAAAATGACGTGCGTATTTTCAGGCCACATTGGGATCAAGTAGTATCTTACGAGTTAAAAATATTCACCCGTTGGGGAGAACTTATTTTTCAAACAGATGATATTTATCAAGGTTGGGATGGATATTACAATGGAAAATTATGCAAACAAGACGTGTATATTTACAAAACAAAAGCCACGTTTACCAATAAAGAAACCATTGAAAAAACCGGAACCATAACATTAATCAGGTAAAATCGTATATTCTTACATGGATATGAGGAAAATTTCAATGATCATATTATTATATATTTCATTTGCATCCCAATTGGAAGCACAGGATCCTCATTTTTCTCAATTTTATGCAGCGCCTTTATATTTAGCCCCTTCTTTCGCCGGTTCTTCTGGGGAATTTTCCCGGATGGGATTAAACTATCGAAACCAATGGCCAGAAATTAAAAACGCTTTTTCCACCTATTCCGCATCTTTTGATCATTATTTCCAAAAAATCAACAGTGGAGCGGGAATATTTTTCATGCAAGATAGGGCTGGGTATGGAAGTCTCACACGCACTTCCCTGGGAGTAGTTTATTCTTTTGATTTTAAAATATTTGACAACCATCATGTACGGCCGGGCGTACATTTCAAATATTTGCAAAACGCCCTTAATTTTAACAAGCTCGAATTTTATGACCAGCTAATAACTGACCAAGGTACCAGTACCTATATTTCACCCACGAATAATTCAAAAGGAGATGTAGATTTTGCTGTATCGGCATTGGCATACGGTGAAATTTATTGGGCCGGAATTTCTTGGGATCACGTGTTAAAACCTAACCAGTCTCTTACGGGGGGATATAGCCCTGTTCCCATGAAGTTTTCATTTTTCGGGGGATTCAAATACATCCTGAGGGAGAGGCTATTGAAAGAGAAGGAAGAAAGTGTAACTTTTGCTTTTTTATATAAACAACAAGATTTATTCAAACAACTTGATATCGGGGCTTATTATCATAATAACCCCCTGGTATTTGGTGTTTGGTACAGGGGAATTCCCTTCTTTAAAAGTTATCCCGGGAGTGATGCTATTATTTTTTTAGTGGGATATAAAATTAACAATTTGAATATTGGCTATAGCTTTGATATATCCGTTTCTAATTTAAGAGGATACAGTGGCGGTGCCCATGAAGTTTCTTTCATTTATAATTTTAAAATTAAACAGTGGAAGCGGAAACCTACTGCAATTCCATGTCCTCATTTTTAAATTTTTCAATTACCCATTGGACACCCATTATATCATTTATTCAAAAGAAAATAATGCGGAAGGGTTGGGAATGTGGTTTGTAATATAAAGCATTTTAATTTTTTCCAACAGGCCCGGGTTCATGGAAAAAGGAACAAGAAAAATTATATCATTGGTACCTGATTAACAACCGGGTTATTTATTTTACCCTCATGCTCTCTTTCGCTACCGCTTTGGAAGAGTAACCCCGGGCGTCCATTTACTCTTTTCCTCCAGGGTTTGCCCCGCTGAAGCTTCGGCGAAAGCGCGGTGAACAGTCATTGACTGATTTTAAACCTGGACAATAAAAAGCCGCAATTAAAACAAGTGGCACAATTTCAATCAACCACCACTTTTTAAAATAGTAAACAACCGAACGAAGAGAACTCGTGAGCACCTTAAAAAATTAACAACAACCGAACAAAAAACCCCGTCGCTACCGGGAAATTTATTGGCCTCCCACAAGCCGACCACTTGCTGGGCCAATGAGAAAAGTTCCTAAGAATCTATTGCATCCCGCTAAAACCAAGGAACTCATCCTTTTTGCCCCTCGTGGTTCCATTACCACCCAGGTTAAAGCCTAATATATTTATTACATCATAGAACCACGGCAATAAATCATAAATTATTCATGGTATTCGTGTCAATGAAGTGATACATCTAAAAAAAGGAGGTTAGAATATTGCATCGAAAGTTTTTATCAGCCACGAATACACGAATTATAAT
>CAZOSQ010000346.1:0-4181 GCA_964582245.1 uncultured Bacteroidales bacterium
AAAGGTATGATGGAACATCCATGTTAATGATTTTTTTATAAATGTGTTTGTGTTCTGTAAACATGGATGTTTCATAATTATTTGTTAAAAATAAGCTTTACGACCTAAAAAAATTATTACTAATTTTCACAATTATATCATATTTCAGGGTAATTCACTTTTTGTTATCCAACCTAATGTTTTTTTTCCCAATTTAATATCGCAAGGTTCCACATTTTTTATTTCCCGTCTGGCGGAACCATTTTCAAGTTGAACAGTCACTTGTTTAAAAGAATAAGGGTACCTGTGAGCTTAAACTTCTATTTATTATAATGCATGTTACACCTAAAAAAGAAAGGGATTAATATCAATCCCTTTCTTTAAACATTATCAATAAACTAGGTCTATTTTTTATATTATTTTAGGCCTAGGTTATTTAACCATTACTCTATATTCATCTTCATACAAACCAATTTCATTATATGGAATATTTTCGAAACCTGGTATTTTTTCAAAAACTTTCGCATCTTTTTTTAAATTGAAGTTTTTATTTTCCATATCTTCGAAACCAGGATGTTCTTCCGTTATCCAATTATTATCCCATACTTCAAAACGAGTTGAATCAAAACCATGCTTGCTGATGATATAAGGAGTTTTATAAAAAACATTCTTGGTAACCTTATTCCTGAGCAAGAAGGGGGTTTCCCATTCGAATAAGTTAGCAAATTCGGGGTATTTGGCTTTCCATGGATCGCTGGATATATCCAAGTCTTCCTTATTTCTTTGCCAATAAATTCCTCCCGTATCAAGCCCGTTATATTTCATATAATAGGGGCACTTTGCTATTACAGGGTCTTCCAACCAGATACCATGTGAACCTTCAATAAATATATTATTGGTTACCAAGTTATCTGATCCACCATTCAGGGTGACATCACCAAAATCCATTTTAGAGGCTTTATAAAAAATATTTCCTTTAATGGTCAAGGCAGAAGAGCCATCATCAAGATGTAAAGCTGTATTTTTGAACCCTTCGGTACCCAGGTCAGCAAAATAGTTATACATGATTTTGTTTCCTCTTTGTGAAGGGTTGCGGCAAATTCCAATGGCACCTGCATCATGGATATCCATTACCAGCCTCTCGAACCTGGAATACTCGATAAGATGCTCGTTTCCAAAGATAGCCACACCCAGGTGAGGAGCGTCATGGAAATAACAATGACTTATTCTATTACCGACACCATACAAAGTAATTTGTGCGCAATAAGTTTTATTCCTGCGATTCACATTAAAAAATTCGCAATTTTCCACGTAATTATTACCCTCTTCAAGTGTTGTCCGATTTCCACCACTTAAAACAATACCTCCAGAACCTGTATTATAAACATTACATCCAATCAAACCATGATTAGTACCGGCCTCGTTATAAAAATCTGTATTATTATAATGATGGGCTTTCAAGTTTCCTACAGTGCGGGATTTTAATGTCCCGGTGAATTCATGAATGGGATAATCTGCACCGGTAATTCCTTTTCCAAACATGACAGCTATGGTTCCAAAGTTCCGTAAGTTACATCCCCGAAACTGGTTATTATTTCCTTTTTCGATATAGACACCCATGCCTTTTCCATATTCTATATTCAAACCTTCAAACACCAGGTTTGATGTCCCCTCAAGTGCAATTAACGGATCTTCCATGACGGAAACAGTTACCTTTGCATTATTGAAATTTTCAACGGGATAATAATACAACATACCGTTTTTACGATCAATATAATATTCTCCCGGCATGTCTATCTCTTCCAAGATATTAAATGCATAATAACCAGCATTTCTCCCCGTCCATTCATGATCCGGATCAGTTTTTACAATACCGAACATATGAGGGTTTTCAAGTTTGATCGTTTTTTGTACTGTATCTATCTCCTTGACTCCCAAGTTATCATCAGCATAACCAGCTTTAAAAAACCCCCACAACCAAGCTTCGTCAGGTTCCTGCCACAGCCCATGCCTATTATCTTCGTAGACAATAGTTCCCCCGCGGTAGCTAAAATCTTGTTCATAAGGAATAGATCCTTCATCAATTACACCATAGATGCTTACTTTACCCTTGTTTGGCCATCTTGCCAAGGTTTGTGGTTCGGCATCTACAAACAACTCCATCTGAGCCGGAAGGATCGCTACTGAAAATCCATGTTGTTTCATGGTTCCATAATCAGTAATACCGAGTTCTTTTAAATTTACCTGGAGAATTTTTGATTTTGCTTGTTCATCAATAATTCTATCCAGTATTTCTTTATTTTTCACGGGCTCAAATTTCGCCGGATCAATATTTGTCCCTCCTGAGAAACTTACCTTTTGCCCCTCGTAAGCCTTGTAAATAATAGGTGCATTATAAAACCCGGAATCTTGTTCATTAAATTCGATTGTCTTATTTATGCTGTAGTCCCCCTCCATAAAATACACCGTGATACCGGAACTGGGAAAACTTTCTTCTTTTTTCATTTCCCTAATCTTATCACGAGCACCCTCTATGGTTGCTAGGGGCTTATCCATTGTGCCCGGATTATTATCATCACCCGAGGGAGATACAAAAATTTCCTTTTCACCTGTTGAACAGGAAATAGTGAAAAGTAAAAAAGATACTATTGAAAAGTACCGAATTTTTCTCATTATTAAATACATCTTTTTCATGGTACAAGTTAAAATTAAAGTTTATATAATTAAATGTATGTTTATTTATTTATTTATTAAAAATGTTTGCACTTGGAGAATAACTTTACTCGACTAATCACCTGGCCTATTCCTGCTACCAGGTCATCATAAAAATCCAGAAGTATGCAGTATCTACTTTTATAATAAATGTTTCCTGACATCATAATCCATAATCCATGTTCAACACATATCAAAATGATAAATATATTAATTTTTTCTAATAATTAATGAAATTTTCCCGGATTTGTCAACAATTCATATAAGACAAACCTTCCCATATTTTAGCCCTGAAGTCAACTGTTTATTTAATATTGGAAATCGTACAGGAAATCCCGGGTACTTCCTTATAGCCCCACGATAGTATTGATTATCTTCCCATTCCTATCTTTTCTAAAACCGAGTTTCTATTTTTTAATTCATCCACATTTTTAAAAATAAATTCGATTCATCCTTCTTTCTTTATTAATTTAAAAGATATCCAAGTGTCATGATTGAGAAATTGACGTTTGGTAAAGAACCATGATACGTTTAATTGATAAACCGGCAAAAAAATCATAACCGCCGGGAACGTGGATTTATAATTATTAAAACCTGAAATTACTGGTAAAACACGTAAAACCTCAAAAAACCAATGATGGTCACCAGTGGTAAAAGTGCCACGGTCAACACCATGAATATTGCATATCCAATCACTTTTAAGAACATATTTTCCCTTCCAGGAACATCATATTTATCACCTACCCTTCTCCCGTGTTTATTTCCATAATCCACAGCCCCTTTTACCGGATTCCGTGTAAAAAGGTTCAAAAACTCAATAATAGTTGTTTTACCGTGAAATTTACCCGTATCACTCATCCACATTGGAACGCGGTAAGCAGGAAAATAAAGAATTAAGCTAACCAACCAGGCAACAATATATAAACTTAACCACCGGGGAAATGAAGCCCAAAAAGCTTCGAACCCGACAGTGATATCGGTGTATCCGCTAGCTATCCTGTAATACCTGAAAAAAAGGTATCCTAATAAAATTATGCAGAAAGAAATTAATCGAAAGTCAGCCCTTAGTTTTCTTTTCTTCCAGTAGCCGTAAAAATTTTGTAATTCATGCATAAAAGCTATAGATTCAGGGTTTTCAGGATATAAATCCTCGGCTTTATGCAAATATTTTTTAAATCTTCTAAGTTCCTTTTTCTTTTTAGGAACCCTTTCATCTTTTTCTTTATTAACCACTGTAAGGCTATTCCACGCTTCATTCAAGTAATCCCCGGCTGATTTGGGTTCTGCTTTTTCTTCTCGTGATTTTTCCTTCTCACTTGCTTCTATTTTTTTTTCTTGTACTTCTTTATCTATTTCAGCCATAACTATTTTTATCATTAAAAAATACGAATATTATGCCAAAAATACTAAAAAGAATCCGATTAAAAATCGGATAATTTATTTTGCCCTCATGCCGGGCGGGCATTTACTTTTTTCCTTCAGGTGAAAAA
>CAZOSQ010000347.1:0-4166 GCA_964582245.1 uncultured Bacteroidales bacterium
AAAATATTCTCCCTGTCATACCAACATTTCTTTTTCCCACTAAATTTATTTTTTTCATAACTAATATCTTTAATGTTATAATATTTGTATCTGCCAAATAAATACCAAAGTTGAAAATCAGCATGATTTAAATATTGGGTAGATAAACATTTGAATTTTAATATTTTAACAGTATTAGGTAATAATGAAGTTATAAGCGGTTGAAGAAAATTTCCCAAACTGTAGAATTTAATATAAGGGTGTGATTTTTTGTGTGGCAAGATAATTAAGAATAAATGTGTTGTATGAGCGGTAAGGAATTATTGTCTAGTAAATTAGTCGCTAAAGTGCGAATAAAAAAGATTAACTATGATGCATTGATCTGAATGAGAAAGATGAAAAGATTAAAGTAAACTTTTTTGATTTAAAGTTCTTGTGGAATACAAGATTTGAAAAATCTTTTACTTTATTCATCCATGTCATTTAGTATTTTTTCAACTTCTTTTTCTGTTTTATGCAGTTTATCTTTACAATATTTTAATAAAGCTGAAACTCTTTTTACTTTTAAAGCTAATTGGTCAACATCCAATTCTTCTGCTTCAATTTTTTTTATTGTTTCTTCTATTTCGGAAATGGCTTCAGAATATGTAGTTTTAGGATCTATCATGAATTAAAAATTTTATTTTCAATAACAAATATAACTTTTATCTTATAAAATTAGTATTATTTTATACTAACTACATGTTAAAAGGAAAGATAAATTAAATATTATTTCGTACATTAAGGAATGAAAAATAATGTTTTTCAGGCTGATAAGAAAAATATCGATATGACAACATTAGAAAACGATCTTAAAGGACTTGTTCAAAAGGCACAACAAATATTGAAGAAAAGCAAAGCTCAAGGAAAATTAGACAAGAAAGAAGTTGAAAATTTCCTGGTCGATTTTTGTTCCTGTTTCGAATTACCCGGGAATAAGGACCAGTATTCTAAGAAAAAGTTTATAGAAAACCTTCTTGTTTTCTTTCCTTTTCCCTTGGCAATATTAAAAATGAATAAAAAATCAGCTGGATTTTTGATTTCTAATGTAAACGGCATGGGAAAGAAATTTATCGGTCCCATTAGTGATGGCAAGGAACTGTTAGTTAAAATTTTTCCCGGGTTGGAAAAAAAAGTCTCCATGAAGTTTATTGAAAAAAAGTTATTAAAGAAAGAGAAAGTCGAGATAAAACAATTTTCTTTAAACGAAAATTTGATTTTAAATTTAACATTTTTTGCATTGCCATTTGGATATGTTGGTCTAGCAATGGAGAACCAAACAATTCTCCTGCAAAATCAAAAGTTATTGAAAGAATCGGAAGAAAGGTTTCGAACAGGATTTCATACCAGCCCTGATTCCATGTTATTAACAGCTTTGGCTGGAAAAACCGTTGTTGATGTTAATGACTGTTTTTGCCGGATGTCTGGGTATTCCCGGGAGGAATTGTTAAACATGAACCTGGATGAATTTGATTTTTGGAAAGATAAAGACCAACAAAAAAGATTCATGGAAAGATTAATGATTGAGAAAACCATTCTCAATGAAGAAGCTGAATTCGTTAAAAAAGACGGTTCAGTTATAACCGGGTTAATTTCGGTTTCATTAATCCTGGTGCAGGATAAACCACATATTTTATCAGTGACAAAAGATTTCACTTCAAAGAAAAAAGATGAAATTAAAATAAAGGAAAGTGAGGAAATGTTCCGCGGGGTTGCAGAAAATTCTCCCAATATTATTTATATTAGCCAGGAAGGAAGGATTTTATACGCCAATAAACAATGCGAGGAAATATTAGGATATAAAAGAAAAGAATTATACAGTTCAGGGTTTAATTTTTTAGATCTTATTATTAATCCTTCTCCCAGTGTGAAAAAATATTACTTAGAACATGTAAGAGGAAAAGAAAAAGGAGGATATGAACATGTTTTAGTGAAAAAAAATGGTGAGAAAATATATGTTCAAGATAATTCAAAATTAATAAGTTATAGAGGAAATCCAGCTATTCTTGGGGTGGTGACAGATATAACCCGAATTGAATTAGTAAAGCGTGAGATAAAAAATAGCGAGGAAAGATTGCAGCTTGCTTTACAAGGTACTGATCTTGCCCTGTGGGATTGGAATATCTCCACTGATCAAATGGTGGTGAATGAAAGATGGGACGAGATGGTAGGTTCTGGTTCCGTTGAAAAAATTAATTCCCTTCAACAGTGGAAAAAAATAGTCCATGAGGAGGATCTGCCCTTGGTGATTGAAAAAATAGAAAGTCATATAAATGGAGAAACACCTTTCTTTGAAAGTGAATATAGGATTCGCTCCAAGGATAAGGGTTGGATTTGGATACTGGCAAGAGGAAAACTTCTAGAAAAAGATGGGAAAGGTAATCCTTTGAGGATGGTGGGAACCCTCTTGGACATTACCCGGAGAAAAGAATTTGAAAAAGCGCTATCCATAAAAGAGGAGAATTATAGACACATTTTTAATGCGACTACCGATGCTATTTTTATTCATGATAAGGTAACCGGGGAGATCATTGATGTGAATCAAGCGATGCTGGATATGTTTGGATTTTCAACTATGCAAGAGATAGGAGATCCTGAAGTATTGGCAGCAGGGTTTTCTCCTTATACGTCTATAGATGCATTAAATTACATAAAAAAGGCTATCAATGAAGGACCACAGCTTTTTGAATGGTTATCAAGAAAGAAAACAGGCGAATTATTTTGGACTGAAATTAGTCTTAAAAACGTGGAGATTGGTGGTGAAAGTAGGATTTTAGCCGCTGTTAGGAATATAAATGACCGAATGAAAATGGAACAAGCATTAATGGAAAGCGAGGAAAAATATAAGGCAGCTTTTAAGACTTCCCCTGATGGGGTAGGAATAACTTCTCTTAGAGACGGATTATTTATAGAATTAAATGATGGGTACTCGAAATTATCCGGATATTCAATGAAAGAAATGTTAGGAAAAAGCTTAAATGAACTATCTTTTTATGTAAATCCAAGTGATCGAGATAAAATAATTAAAAAACTAAATAAAGATGGCACAGTAGAAAATTACGAGTTCTTGTTTAAGAGAAAAGATGGAGAGAAAAGGGTAGGGTTGATGTCTGTCAACAAAATAAGTTTTAGAAATGATGATTTTCTTTTGTCGGTGACAAAAGACATAACCGATATTAAATCTGCACGGGAAGGACTTAAGAGGATTTTTGAATTATCCCCCGATCTTATATGTGTTAGTACATTGGATGGAATATTTAAAAACGTGAATCCTGCTTTTGAAAAAATTTTGGGATATTCTCCAGGGGATTTTTTAAATCAATCTATGAAAAAATTTATCCTCGAGGAAGACATAGCCCTCCTGGAAAAGACGAAGGAAAAAATCACCGGGAAAGACCCTGTTATATCCATGGAAAATAGATACATATGCAAGGATGGGAGTATTAAATGGATTTCATGGATATCGAAGGTGATAACAGGTGAAAATTTAATATATGCAGTTGGACGTGATGTTACTGAAGAAAAAAAAGCTAAGGAAGATTTAATTAGAGCGAAAGAAAAAGCTGAGGAAAGTGACAGGTTAAAATCAGCATTTTTAGCTAACATGTCCCATGAAATACGAACCCCCATGAATGGAATCATTGGATTTGCCGAACTGCTGGAAGAAAAGAACCTCCCTGATCAAAAGAGAGAACGCTACGTAAACGTGATTAAAAGTAGGGGAGCAGATTTATTACATATTATTAATGACATCTTGGATATATCAAAACTTGAAGCTGGACAAATTGAAATTAGACCCGAGTTTTTTTCCTTAAATGAATTAATGGATAACCTTTATACTTACTATTTTCAAAAAAAACAAAAAGAAAATAGGGGAAATTTAGAATTTATGCTGGTAAAAGAATTTTCCAGTATCAATATTTATGCAGATGAATCACGAATAAACCAGGTGTTGACAAATTTGGTTGATAATTCGTACAAGTTCACGGAAGAAGGACAAGTTGAATTTGGTTACAAGGTTCATCATGATGTTCAAGAGATCATTTTTTTTGTAAAAGATACTGGCATAGGAATTCCTGAACACCTGCAAGAAATTATTTTTGATAGATTTATGCACTATGAAGCCAGAAAAGACAACCTTGTTGGTG
>CAZOSQ010000348.1:0-4152 GCA_964582245.1 uncultured Bacteroidales bacterium
TGTTGCATGCATTTTAAAACCAGCCCCGGGAATTTTCATACCCACTTTCAGCAAAACCCCTTCGTCAGGTTGAACCCTAATTACCAATTGATTATAAGAGTCACCGCCTTTTGTAGGGCAAAACAGCTTGTGAGGCGATGGTTTAAAATAAATGACTATTTCGCTAACTTTTGTCGGCATTCTTTTACCAGTCCTTATAAAAAAAGGTACTCCACTCCATCTCCAATTATCGATAAAAAATTTCATTGCAACAAAAGTTTCTGTTTTTGAATCTTTTGCTACCCCTTTCTCTTCCAGGTACCCGGGTATCTTCATCCTGTTTATCTCGTTGCTCGAATATTGTCCCCTAATTACCATTTTACCCACATCTTTTTCATTAATGGGACGTAAACTCTGGAAAACTTTTAAAATTTCGGCCCGGATTGAAGATGAATTGGCCGTTGGAGGTGATTCCATCGCGATTAGCCCCACTAGTTGCAAGAGGTGATTTTGAACCATGTCTCGCAATGCTCCAGCGTGATCATAATATTCGCCACGGTTTTCTATTCCTATACTCTCCACTGAAGTGATATCAACATGGCTAATATAATTTCTATTCCATAATGGTTCGAATATTCCATTTCCAAACCTGGTTACAAGAATGTTTTGTACTGTTTCTTTTCCCAGGTAATGATCAATGCGATAAATTTGATCTTCAGAGAAATCTTTTTTGATCATCTCATCAAGGTAAAGAGCTGAATTAAGATCATATCCAAAAGGTTTTTCAATGATCAGCCTTTTAAATCCATTTTTTTGTTCATTCAGCTTATTTTTACCGATATTTTCCGATATAATTTCAAATAAATTGGGTGGGGTTGCCATATAAAAAATAAAATTACTCCCTGCATTTACTTCCATGTCCAAACCGAGAAGCCTTTCTTTTAACTTGCCGTATTCTTTTGGTTCATAGGTATTTATAGATATATAATGTAACAATGCAAGGAATTGGGAAAAGTTATTATCATCCTTGGATACTTGGTTGGTTATAAAACTTTGTTTAATCTTATGCCTGAATGTTTCATCATCATAATCTTTTCTTCCTACCCCTAATACGGCAAAACTTTCCGGTAGAAGTTTTTGAAGGTGAAGATGGTATAAAGCCGGAATAAGTTTTCTTTCCGTTAGATCTCCGGATGCTCCAAAGATTACCAGGATTTGATTTTCTGTAACCCTCATCAGTAGTCAAATTTAAATCAATATTTACAAATTCCCAGGATTGATCAAAAGAGATTTTTACAAATCATTCTATACTTGGAATTCTTTTTACGAAATTAATTATATAATAAGGTAAATGAAAAAATATTGGATAAATTTTTTAGTCTTTAAAAAAATAAACTTGGTAAAAAAAAGAAACAGCAGGCTTATAAGCCGGATCCTGTATTTCTGCCATGCAGAAACTTCTATCATTTATCTTAGCGGTCTACCCCCCGGCATCAGGCGGGCAACCTTTATTCGCCGGTATACGTGACCTTGCACCCCGCGGACCGGGCAGCTCCCGGTGTCACCACCGGGACTGGTGAGCTCTTACCTCACCTTCTCACCCTTATCGTCAATGGCTTAAATTGTTAAACAAATTAAGCCATTTCAGACGGTTTTTTTCTTCCCCGGTATCATGCCCTCACGGACATCTTTTTTTCAAAAGCACGGTGCCCTGTGGTGTCCGGACTTTCCTCTCTTTTCGTTACAAAAAGAACGATAGAACAGCCTGCTGTTATTTTCTCAAGTATACCAGGGTAGCCCCATATCCATATTCTTTAAATGAAGCATCTTGGTATGATAAATCCGGATATTTTTTATTTAATATATTTCCTATTTGATGTTTTAAAATACCGTTTCCTATTCCATGTATGAATATAATCCTTTTAGTGCCACTGTTTATAGCGGTTAACAAGGATGTTTCAAAACGATCCAACTGGATTTTTAGTATTTCCGAATTTGATAAATCTTTATAATCATCCACTATTTCGTGAATATGTAAATCTACTTCTTCTTGTTCCTCCTGCTTTTTATTTTCTTTTTTTCTTTCTTTCTTACCAGTTGCTTCTTTTTCCATTAACTTTTCCTGCAACATTTTTTCTAGTTGCTTATTATCTACTGAATCCCCCTGTTTCATTTCAATAATATCAACCACGTAAGCTTGTTCATCAAAATAATCATTAACCTTCAAGTCTCTTGCCTTAAGAATGGTTATCTCCTTGGTATTGATTGAATAATTGGCTGGCGGTTGCCACTTAAACTCACCAGTCCCGAAAAATAAGACCTGTATAATCATTTTATCATGATTAAAAAGCTGGTTTATGTCAAAATCATCCAGGTATAGTTTGGTATCAGGTTCAAGCATACCGGATGACATATAAGAAGCTTTATCCCCCGCGGTAAAACTTATAGAATAATAAATCATGTAGTTAGAATCATTGACCAGGTAAGCATCCAGTTCATTCAGTTTAAATACCGCACCGGGATTTACAAGAGCAAATAACACGTGTAATTCCGGGGATTCCTCGTATATATCCCCTGTTTCGATTGATGGGCCGGGAAAACTATCCTCCTCGAGTGGTTGTCCATTGTCAACAGTTGCTTTCCCGGCATTTTCATCTTCTCTCGAGTAGCTGCCAGTATCTAGTACTAACTCATTTTTTAAAACGGGTATTTCAAAACCATCGTGGGTTCTTACATGGACCATTTTCTCGTCCATTACCCGGGTGATAACCCCACCTCCTATATCATTTAAAAAACGTACCCTGTCTCCCTTTTTAAATTTCATGTTTTTATGGATTAAATTTCATGCAAAATTACCTAATTTTGTAGACTAAAAAACTAAACCATTTTGAAAAAACAACCAAAGATAAACATTGTTGATTACGATTATCATCTCCCGGGAAATAAAATTGCAACCTATCCCCTACCTAACAGGGACCTGGCAAAGCTTTTAATCTATAAAAAAGGAGAAATCAGCCATACAACTTTCAAGGAATTTCCTTCATCAATCGATGATGATGTGTCCTTGATTTTTAATAATACCAAAGTTATCCAGGCCCGGCTGGAATTTATTAGGAAATCAGGAGCACGTATAGAGTTATTTTGTTTAGAACCAGTTAATCCTTCTGAATATTCCCTGGTTTTTCAACAAAAACAAGAATGTACCTGGAAATGTCTAGTAGGAAATGCTAAAAAATGGAAAGAACCTCGATTGGAAAAAGAATTTACCATCAAGGATAAAAAAGTTCAACTTACAGCCGAAAAAATTGAGCCCGTTGGTAATGCTTTTGTTATATTTTTTCAATGGACAGGTGGATACTCATTTTCAGAAATACTGGATTATTTAGGTGCTACCCCTATCCCACCTTATTTAAATCGACCTGCTGAAAAAATAGATAAAGAAAGATACCAAACTATCTATTCGGAAAAAGAAGGATCCGTGGCTGCCCCAACAGCCGGTTTGCATTTCACTACCAAAATTTTTGATGAAATCCGGGAAAAAGGTATTCTTACCGGTCAAATTACCCTTCATGTTGGAGCAGGGACATTTTTACCAGTGAAATCACAAGATGCAAGAGAACACCAGATGCATGCTGAACAATTCTCGGTAACTTTGAATACCTTGAAAGATCTGTGGAAAAATCCTGGCAAAACTTATGCCGTGGGTACCACCTCGGTACGTGCCTTGGAAAGTCTCTATTGGATGGGTGTGAAACTGGTTAAAAATCTTCACGATCCCTTTTACATCAACCAATGGGAATACTTAAACCTCGATTCAAATATCCCTGTAGCCAATATTTACGAAACATTGATAAATTACATGGAAAAAGAAAAAATCAACGAAATAACTGGTATAACAAGAATCATGATAGCCCCTGGATACACCTTTCAAGTTGTAAAAGGCATGGTGACTAATTTTCATCAACCTAAAAGTACCCTATTGTTATTAATAGCTGTATTTATAGGGAAAGATTGGAGAAGAGTATACCAATATGCATTGGAAAATGATTTCAGGTTCTTAAGTTACGGGGATAGTTCCTTGCTTATTCCTCGTAAAGAAAGTTAAAAATCCTTATGTATTATGAAACATCCATGATTGTGTAACACAAACACGCATGAAAATAAAGTACTTTT
>CAZOSQ010000349.1:0-1436 GCA_964582245.1 uncultured Bacteroidales bacterium
GAATACCAGTGACGCCAGTGACATCTTGCAAGAAAGTTTTATTAAAATATTCACCCGGTTTAAGCAATTTTCCGGCAATGGTTCTTTAGAAGATTGGCTGAAACGTGTTACAGTCAACACGGCTATTTCTTATTTAAAAGAAAAAAATAGAACCCTTGAAAAAGGTATAGAAGAAGTAAACGAAAATGAAATAATGAATGGATTTGCCCCACATATAGAAAATAATGAAAATGTAATAGCAAATACAGATTTTTCCAGGGAGGAAATCTTGGAAGTTATAAAAAAACTTCCCGATGAGCATCGGTTGGTTTTTAACTTGTATGCCATGGAAAACTATAAACATAAAGACATAGCTAAAACGTTAAATATAAAGGTTAGTAATTCAAAGATAAGGCTTATGCGAGCCCGTCAACTTGTACAAGAAGGATTGTTAGAAATTGCTAAACAGAAAATTAAGCAGGGGTGTAAATGAAGGATGATTTACATTATATAGACAAATTGGTAAATAATTCACTTGCCAATCACGAGGCTCCTCCAGCGGGAAAGGACGAGTGGGAAAATATTGGTAAAACAATCCAAGGCAGTGGTTCATATCCTGTTCCGGGTTCGTCTTTTATTAAAACAACTATTAAAACAACCTTCTTTAACAAATATTCGATTTTTATAGGTGGACTATTAATGGGAGCTGGAGTTATTTTCATCACTTCAAAAACACTTGAAAAGGAAAGAGAGCAAATGAAGGATAATATCCCTACATCGGTCATGTCTATTGATTCAATTCAATCTCATGAAAGAGTATCTCCCACATTAGAAACCTCGTCTTTCCCAAAGTCTTCTTCCCCCCAAGAAAAAGAAAATAAAGATATTACGGTCAAGAAACGTGAAAAAGCAGCAATTCAAGTAGAACATTCCAAGTATAAAAAGAATAACGAAATAATCACCTCAAAACAAGATGATAATATCATAGATCGTGAAAAAGTAAGCACAACAAGTAGTGATACAAGTTCTGCCGGCATAGCTTCTTCATCGATCAGCTCAAAAACAGGAGAAAATGGGACAACAGGTTCTTCTCGAAAATCGCCCAAGATTATTTATGAAACAGAATATGACACCATTAAAAAGAAAAAAATCATTTACGAGTACGACACGGTTAAGGTGAAATCAAAAAGCAAGAAAAATGGTTGGTTTAACAAGTAGAAATGGGTGAACCATCTATAATTGGGAAAATTAATTTCTAGGTTTGTTTCCTCGAGAATATTTTTAATGCATCCCGTTGGCCTCGCTGGAGCGAGCCTATGGCTCGTGGTTCGTGTCCCGAAAAACTTTTTAACGGATCAAAAACTTTTGAACCTTATCCGACTGAGAGCCATACCCCACAGCTAGGGCAAGCTTGTAGCTCGTGCCAATATTTACTAATGCAATGATAAAATATTAAT
>CAZOSQ010000349.1:1536-4149 GCA_964582245.1 uncultured Bacteroidales bacterium
ATAGAATATTAATCTTTGCTTATAGCTCATGGTTCGTGTCCCAAACTCTTTGAACAAATCCAAAAAATTTGAACTTTTCCTATTAAGGGCTCATGATCCAGGTACCTGGCACTATTATTTATACCCCCCCCCACCTCCCGCCAGTTTGCAACTGGTGGGGAGATGGATCATATTGAAACAGATAAGTTAGGATTACCCGGAAAGGATTAACGATGGCTTGAGATTTATTGGAACATGAGCAGGAATTACAAGTTTCATAATCCAGAAGGCATATATTTTGTCAGTTTTGCAACGGTTTATTGGATAGATGTATTTATCAGGCCCCAGTTGGCGCGAGCTTGTAGCTCGTGCCAATATTTACTAATAATGATAGAATATTAATCTTTGCTTATAGCTCATGGTTCGTGTCCCAAACTCTTTGGACGAATCCAAAAGTTTTGAATTTCTCCTATTAAGGATCCATGATCCAGGCACCTGGCACTATTATTTATTCACCCATTTAGCAATAATGGTTATATTTGCCAGGTGAGTAGAAAATACAAATTTCATAATAGCGAAGGAGTTTATTTCGTGTCGTTTGCCACGATTTATTGGATAGATGTTTTTGTGCGTGAGCCGTACTTCCAGGTTATGGCAGAAAGCTTGGAATTTTGCAGGAAACACAAAGGAATGGAGCTGTTTGCATATTGTATACTGCCCAGTCATGTACATTTAATTTATCGCGATAAAGAAAACGATCCCGGGAAATTGCTGAAGGAACTAAAAACCTTCACATCAAAGAAAAATTCAACAATTAATTTCAGAAAACCCGCGGGAGAGCAGGAGGGAATGGCTGTTATGGATGATGGAACGTGCAGGTAAAAAGAACAGCAATATAAAAAATCGACAATTTTGGCAACAGCATAATAAGCCAATCGAGTTATGGAGTGCTGAAATTATTCAACAAAAAATTGACTATATTCACCATAATCCCGTGGAAGCAGGGTTTGTGACAGAACCATATTACTGGAAGTACAGCAGTGCTCCTAATTTTGCCGGGGAAGTTGGGGTGATTGAAATAGATGAGGTTTGATAGAAGAGGGCACGAGCTAGAAGCTCGCGCCAACAATGGGATTGAAATAGATCAGATTTGATAGAAGGGGCACGAGCTACAAGCTCGCGCCAACAAATGGTAGAAGAGGACACGAGCTGCAAGCTCGCACCAACAAAATGAGGGGTCAAAAAATGGGGGTCGGCAAATCAATCCACGAGCTATAAACTTCTGCTAGACAAAGTAGAGATGTGATGATTTTACAAGTCATTACATGGATTATCAAAAAACAAGAAAAAGGTAAATTAATAGGATAGATTTATCAATCTATTTATTATTTTCGTACCTGTATCAATTCTTGTTATAACCAAATGAAAAAAATATCTTTTGTTATAATAATTTTTATAACAAATTTTATAGCATTAAATGCCCAGGATCCCCAGTCTCCAAATTCTCCGGGCGGGAAAAACGACACCCTGTTAAACCGGGATACAATTATTATTAAACAGAAACAAAAAGTCATCGTGGTAGATACCCTGGTGGAAAGAAAAACCATTGTTATTTATGAAGATGAGGAAGAAAAACATCTACAGGAAAGGCAATTGCCTGTTTTTTCCGTGGGAATATTTTTCTCCCCGATGTACCCGCTAGAAAATGTTGAATATAATTTTCGTCCTACCACCGACCAGGTTCTTGAAAAATCTCCCTGGTTTTCATGGTCTTCAGGATGGCAGTTTAAAATAGGGTTCAACAGGATTTCCCTTGAAACAGGACTTGGATATACCCGGCTCAATACTTATCAATCCTCGAGCATCTCCAACAGGGTTATTGACTCAGTTGTATATTATGAATATATCAACAACCCGCCGGAAACCATGGATTCCATGCGCCATGTATATTATTTCGGAAACACCATTGAAGAATCATGGTGTGGCAATATTACCTATTCTGTTTTAGATCTCCCCCTCGTTATTTCTTATGATTTGTTTGACGGTAAAAATCTCCGCGGATCTATTCACACCGGAATCAATACAGGTATCTTGTTAAATGCAACCGGCATGACTATTGATTATGATAACCAGTTTATTTTCCGGGAATTAAAAAATGAAAAAACAGGGAAAATATCCCTCGGGATGCTTGCCGGTTTTCAATTGGATTATTTACTGGGAAAACATCTATTTTTATCCACTCGATTGGCATATTTTCAAGAAATGCAACCACTTTTTGAAAATAATTTCATCTCTTATAGGTCTCATTCCGCAAGATTTACGGCAGGAATTCATTATTCTTTTTAATTTTTTTTTACTTTTCTTTGTAACCTTTTTCAATTATCGAGTCTTTTAAATGAAACAAGAATTGATAAATTAAAATAAAAATTAATAAGATAGACAAATTATTAAACCACCTTATCCTGGGGGTTGTATTATTAAATATAACCATTTCGTGTCAAAAGGAAGAATGCCAAGAATGTAGTAATCCTCCTGTAATCGAGAACCAAACTTTTTCTGTTACAGAAAATAGTCCAGCAGGCACAATTATCGACACTGTTCTTTTTCGAGGAAACGGATGGTGACCCGGTTCAT